>NZ_JBSFYR010000097.1:0-27568 GCF_053599875.1 Streptomyces sp. NPDC005151
GGAGGATTGAGCCATGGCGGAGCCATGGTGATGGACGACAACGCCGCGAGGTGCGTGCCCCAGCCCCGTGACGCCGCCCCCCAATTACCGGTCGGGCTGAGTCACGGACTGTGCGGCGGGTCAGCGGAAGACGCCGGTGTGGCCGAGCGAGTAGCGGCCCGGCTGCGGATAGACGGCGAGTCCGTGCGGTCCGCTGCCCACCGGGATCCGGGCCAGCTGCTTTCCGGTGGACGTGTCGATCGCGTACACCTCGGCGTTGTAACGCCCCGACAGCCAGAGGACCTTGCCGTCCGGCGAGACACCGCCCATGTCCGGGCTGCCGCCGTTCGGCAGGTGCCACTTCTTCGTCAGCTTGTTCCGTGCGAAGTCGAAGATGGAGATGGTTCCTTCGCCGCGGTTGGAGATGTACATCACTTTGGAGTCCCGGCTTACGTACAGCCCGTGGGCCCCCTTGCCGGTGGACAGCAGCTTCGGGGTGGTGAACTTCTTCCCGTCCAGCACCCACATGCCGTTCGCGATCATGTCGGCGATGTAGAACGTACTGCCGTCCGGCGACAGCTTCACGTCCTGTGGCATGGCGCCCTTGAACGGCAGCTTCTGCTTGCCGATGATCTTCATCTTCGCCGTGTCGACCTTGAGGAGTTCGCCGGAGAACTCGCAGGAGACGATGAAGTACCGGCCGTCCATGGAGAAGTCGGCGTGATTGACGCCTGCGCAGTCGACCGGAACGGTCTTGGCCGTCTTCATGGTGTGGGCATCGCGGAAGACCAGCTCACGGTCCATCGAGGCCATCACGACGGCGTACTTGCCGTCCGGTGTGAAGTACAGGTTGTACGGGTCGGAGACGGGGACCGTCTTTCCGGGCTTCCCGGTGGCCGGGTCGATGGGCGTGAGACTGTCGCCGAGGTCGTTGTTGACCCAGAGCGTCTTCAGGTCCCAGGACGGGACGACGTGCTGCGGCTGGTGTCCGACCGGGATGGTCTTGATGACCTTGTACGTCTTCGGGTCGATCACCGACACCGTGTTGGAGTTGGTGTTGGGTACGTAGATCCGTGCCGGGAAGTCCTTGACGACCGGCGACATCTTTCCTGGCCGGTCGGCCGCGTACACGTCCTTGGGATCGAGCACAGGCGGCATCCCGGCGAGTCCGGGCGACGTGGCGCGTCCGGGGGCGGCTTGCTCCGGGGTGGCGTTCCCCTGGGCCGGCCGGGGTGTGGCGGCCTCGGCCGGCCCTTTCTCGGCCGGGGTGCCACAGCCCGTGAGGACTGCGATGAGGATGCCGCCGAGCAGGGATGCGGTGCGCGTGGTGGTGAGCATCAGGTCAGCAGCTCCGTGGTCGTCACCGCGCGCAGTCCGCGGCGGTCGATTTCGGTGAGGAGGACCGGCAGTGCGGCAACCGTGTCCGCGTAGCCGAAATGCAGGCTCACCACCGATCCGTTGCGGATCTCCCCGGCGACCTTGCGGGTGACGGCCGCGGCGCCGGGAGAGGTGAAGTCGAGGGAGTCCACGTCGTACGAGAGGACGTGCGGGTAGCCCGCCCGGTGGGCGAGGCGCTGGACGAGCGGGGTGGCGTACTGGGTGCGCGAGGGCCGGAACCAGGTGCCGATGGAGCCGGTGAGCCGGCGCAGCCGTTGGGCGCAGCCGGTGATCTCCGCGTACGCCTCGGCCTCGCCCATCGCCGAGATGTCGGCATGGTGCTGGGTGTGGTTGCCGAGGTCATGGCCGCCGTCGAGGATCCGGCGGGCCATGTCGGGGTGCTCGTCGAGCCAGCTCCCGACGGCGAGGACGGTGATCCGCGCGCGGGCCCGTTCCGCCTCGGCGAGCACGGTCCGGGCGATGGCTGGGTCGCCCTGGCCGTGGAAGGTGAGGGCGACGCGGGCGCGGTGACGAGGACCGTGGTCGATCTGGACCGGCTGCCCGGGGAAGCGGTGCGGGGCGGGTGCGGGGCGCGGGGCAGGGGGCTTCGCACCCCCGGGGGTCGTCGCGGGGGTGGCGGCCGGGGTCTTCGCCGAGGTGTTGACGGCGCCGCGTTCGTCCGTACATCCCGCCGCAAGGACGCCGGCCAGGGCTGCTCCTGCGCCCGCGCGCAGAGTGCTGCGGCGGTGCACCGGCGTCTCGGAGGCCTTCATGGGCAGAACAGTAGGTGTGAAATGTCAGGAACGTACCAATCGCTCACATTCACACCCCTTCCCGGGTCGCGAAGGAGGTGCCGCCAATGGCTCGATCAATCGATGATTCACCCGCCAAATCGCATAATCATTCACGCATTACCAGGCCAGTGACCCATCACACCTACGATTCACCGGAGAAGAATCATGATGTGACCAGATTTATCCGATTAGCCCCTTTGGACCCCGGGTCGCCCATCTGCCATAGTCGGTTCCACGACCCCCATTGACCCGGGCCAGGTCGTCCATAGCGGCCGTGAACACACCCCCCCAGTTCACGGCCCCCACACAGAAGCCCCCGCAGCGCCGCACCACGGCCGACCGGGGGCTTCTGTGCGTCGTGCCGGGTGTCGCCACAGAGGGCGCAGGGGCGGGGGCCGGATCGGCTCAGCGGTCGGAGATCCGCATCTCGAACCAAGTGGTCTTGCCGCGCGGCAGCAGATCCACCCCCCAGCGGTCGGAGAGCTTGTCGACGAGAAAGAGCCCGCGGCCGCTGATGTCCATCTCCTGGACCGGCATGAGGCACGGCAGCCCGCGCGAGGGGTCGCGCACCTCGATCCGGATCCAGCCGCGACGGCGCAGCATCCGCAGCCCGAAAATGCGCGCGCCTGTGTGCCGTACCGCATTGCCGACGAGTTCCGAGACGAGCAGAACGGCATGCTCGGCAGTCTGCGGGGAAAGCGCCCACTGGCGCAGCACCACGCAGGAGGTGAGCCGCCGGGCGGTGGCAGCGGACTCCGGCCGGGAGGGCAGCCGGACTTCGTCCTCCGCCGGATCTCCGAACAACTCCAGCGTCTTGAACGCCTGTTCGTCCTCGACAGTCGGCATCCAGCGTGCCGCAGTCGCGCCGCTGCGTTGCCGCGGCTGTTCCACACCCTCCAGGCCCGCCATGCCCACCATCATGGCCGCACGGCGGGCGTTCCGGGGCCGTTCCGAGGGAATCCCTACCCCGGAATAAAGCATTCCGTAGTGGTCGGTAGGCATATGCCAGCGGCAGAATGCGGTACTCGATACTGCCGCCGACCTGCGCGTATGCCCCGTCCGAGCGGGGTCGCCCCGGTCACTGGAGCGCTGAGCCTTAAGGTTCTCTTAAGACCGACCGGTAATTGGGGGGCGGCGTCACGGGGCTGGGGCACGCACCTCGCGGCGTTGTCGTCAATCACCATGGCTCAATCCTCCGCCTTGCGATGCACGCACCCCAGCCCCGCTCCTTCCCCCACCCCCCAATTGCCGGTCGGTCTAAGGCTCAGCTAATCCGCTCGCATGGATGAACCCGCGGCAGTCTGTGCCCAACTGGCGTTCGGTCAGAGGAACTTGGCCTTCCCCGGCCCCTCTTCGACAAAGCTGCGCATACCGCGCTCACGGTCCTCGGTGGCGAACAGGCCGGCGAACCAATTCCGCTCGATCGTGAGACCGGTGTCGATGTCCGTCTCCAGCCCGGCGTCGACCGACTCCTTCGCCGCGCGCAGCGCGAGAGCCGGCCCCTTGGCCAGCCGGGCCGCCCAGGCGTATGCCTGCTCGTACACCTCGGCCGCGGGCACCACACGGTCCACCAGGCCGATCGCCAGCGCCTCCTCGGCCTTCACGTGACGGCCGGTGAAGATCAGGTCCTTGGCCTTGGACGGGCCGACCAGCCGGGCCAGCCGCTGGGTGCCGCCCGCGCCGGGAATCAGGCCGAGCAGGATCTCGGGCTGGCCCAGCTTGGCGTTGTCGGCGGCGATCCGGAAGTCGGCGCAGAGCGCCAGCTCGCAGCCGCCACCGAGCGCATAACCGGTGACGGCCGCGACGACAGGCTTGGGGATGCGGGCCACCGCGGTGAAGGAGTCCTGCAACGCCTTGGACCGTACGACCATCGCCGTGTGGTCCATCGCCTGCATCTCCTTGATGTCCGCGCCCGCCGCGAACACCTTCTCACCGCCGTAGAGGACGACGGCGCGCACATCGTCGCGCCGGGTCGCCTCCTCGGCGAGTTCACGCAGCCGGTCCTGGGTGGCGACGTCCAGGGCGTTCATGGGCGGACGGTCCAGCCGGATCGTGCCGACGCCGTCGCTTGCTTCGAGGGTTACGGTCATGAGAGGCAGGTTAACCGTCGCTAACGACGGCGGGCCCGGTGCTGTTGGTCACAGCACCGGGCCCGCCGTCATGTCGTGCTTCGCGAACTACTTGGTCCACTCCGCCCAGGTCATGTTCCAGCCGTTGAGGCCGTTGTCCGGCTGGATGGTCCTGTCGCGGGAGTTCTTCACGATCACGACGTCGCCGATGAGCGAGTTGTCGAAGAACCAGGCAGCCGGGGTCTTCTTGCTCCAGGCGCCGCGCACGTCCTGCAGACCGACGCAGCCGTGGCTGGTGTTGGTCGAACCGAAGACATAGGGCGCGCCCCAGTAGTTGCCGTGGATGAAGGTGCCCGACGTGGACAGACGCATCGCGTGCGGCACGTCCTTGATGTCGTACTCGCCGCCGAAGCCGACGGTGTCGCCGTTCATCCGGGTCACCTTGAGCTTCTCGCTGATGACCATCTGACCGTTGTACGTGGTGGTCGCAGGAGCGCCCGCGGAGATCGGGATGTTCTTGATCTGCTTGCCGTCACGGACGACCTTCATCCGGTGCGTGCTCGCGTCGACATGGCTGACCTGGCTGCGGCCGATGGTGAACGAGACCGTCTTGACCTGCTTGCCGTAGACCCCCGGGCGTCCCTCGACGCCGTCGAGGTTGAGCTTCACGGTCACCTTGGTGCCCGCGGGCCAGTACTTCTCCGGACGGATGTCCAGGCGGTCGTTGCCGAACCAGTGGCCCTCGACCTGTACCGCCGGCTCCGCCGTCACCTTGATGGCCCTCTCGACCGCTTCGGGGTCGGTGATACCGCGGGTGAAGTGGATCGAGACCGGCATGCCGACGCCGACCGTGGAACCGTCCTCCGGCGTGTACTGCCCGATGAAGGTGTTCTTCGGGACCAGCGTGGTGAACGTGGTGTCCTTGGCCGACTCGCGGCCCTTGGCGTCCTTGGCGATCGCGTGGACCGTGTACTTCGTCGCCGCGGCCAGGTGCTGCTCGGGCTCCCAGCTCGCGCCGTCCGCCGCGGTCTTGCCCTCGACCTCGACGCCCTTGGGGTCCGCGACCTTGACCGTGGTCAGCTTGCCCTGCTCGGCGGAGATCTTCAGCGCCCCGCTGGTGGCGACCGAGTCGGCACCGTCCTTGGGCGCGACGGTCACCACGGCCTGCGAGGCGGTCGTGTCCGCGCTCCTGCCCCCGCCGCTGTTCCCGCCCTTGTCACCGGCGTCGGTGTCTCCCCCGCCGCACGCCGTCACCAGCAACAGCAGCGCACCCAGTACCAGAGCCAGCAGTCCGGTGGCCCCCCGACCACGCCGTCCGTTGTCCGCCCCGACCGATGTCCCCGATATCGGCTGCCCGTTCAATGTGGTCGTCTCCCCTCACACGGCCTGGCCCCGCCATGGCCCTGGGAGCCCGCAGGCTCCATACCCCCGCGCGCTGCACATGCGCGCTAGCGAAAGACAATCACACGGACCCTTGAGAGATCCCCCCATGGATGTCACCGTTCAGTCCCAAGTTGTCCCAGGACTTCACCAGGTGACGCCTGGTAAGGGCGCGAGGGTGCCCGGCCGGCGTGTCCCCGCTGCCGCCCTGCACATCGCGCAGCCCGGGGGAAACGTGAGTGCGGGCCCCGCCGTGGGCAGAACAGAGGGGAGGACCACATTCGGGGAGCCGCGGCCGGGACGCCGTGCGCTCCTCTTCGGCGCCGGGTCCGATGAGCCGCGGGAGGCTGAAAGGTGTCGAGCGCAGCCGAGCAGGAGGCAGTGCGGGAGTCGGCCGGGAAGGTTCTGGACCGGACGTCGAAGGAGGCAGGGGCCGAGGCGGAGGCGGGGACCGGCCCGGTGGAAAAGCGGGTGCCCGACGGCGGGCAGCGGCCGCCGGCCGTGTGGCCCGGTGCGCCGATGCCGCTCGGAGCCCGTTTCCGGGTGGGCCCGGACGGGGTGGCGGGCACCAACTTCGCGCTCTGGGCAGGCGGGGCCGAGGCGGTCGAGCTCTGTCTCTTCGACGAGGTGGGGGACGAGACACGCCTCCCGCTGACCGAGCTGACCCATGAGATCTGGCACGGTTTCGTGCCGGGCGTACGGCCGGGTCAGCGGTACGGCTACCGGGTGCACGGCCGCTGGGACCCGTGGACGGGTGCCCGCTGGAACCCGGCGAAACTGCTGCTGGATCCGTACGCACGTGCGGTGGACGGCTCGTTCACCCTGCCGGCCGAGGTCTACGGCCATGTGAGGGACTGGCCGCAGCAACAGGTCGCCGACACCGTCCGGGACGAACGGGACTCCGCTCCGTACGTACCGAAGGGTGTCGTCGTCCACGATGACGACGACTGGGTGGAGGACCGGCGCCCCAAGACCCCGTGGGCCGACTCCGTCATCTACGAACTGCATGTGCGTGGCTTCACCAAGCAGCACCCGGAGATCCCGGAGGAGCTCCGGGGCACGTACGCCGGACTCGCCCATCCGGCGGCCGTCGGCCATCTGACCCGGCTCGGCGTGACGGCGGTGGAGCTGCTGCCGGTGCATCAGTTCGCCCACGAGGACCACCTGCTGCGGCGCGGACTGCACAACTACTGGGGATACAACTCCATCGGGTACTTCGCCCCGCACGCGGACTACTCGGCGAGCGGTACGGGCGGCCAGCAGGTCGGCGAGTTCAAGCGGATGGTGCGGGCGCTGCACGACGCCGGGATCGAGGTCATCCTCGACGTGGTCTACAACCACACGGCGGAGGCAAGTGAGCTGGGTCCGATGCTGTCACTGCGCGGCATCGACAACCGCGGCTACTACCGGCTCCAGTCCGACGCCCGGAGATACACCGACTACACCGGCTGCGGAAACACCCTGCATGTGGTGCAGCCGCATGTGCTGCGGCTGATCACGGACTCGCTGCGGTACTGGGTCACCGAGATGGGCGTCGACGGCTTCCGCTTCGATCTGGCGGCGGCGCTGGCCCGCTCGATGCACGACGTCGACATGCTGTCCCCGTTCCTCGCGGTGATCGCCCAGGACCCGGTGCTGCGCCGGGTGAAGCTCATCGCGGAGCCATGGGACGTCGGCAACGGCGGCTACCAGGTCGGCGCCTTCCCCCCGCTGTGGACGGAGTGGAACGACCGCTACCGCGATGCCGTACGGGACTTCTGGCGCGGCGCCCTGCCCGACGTACGGGATCTCGGCTACCGGCTGACCGGATCCAGCGATCTGTACGCGTGGGGCGGCCGCCGCCCGTACGCATCGGTCAACTTCATCACCGCGCACGACGGCTTCACGCTGCGCGATCTGGTCAGTTACGAGCAGAAGCACAACGAGGCCAACGACGAGGGCAACCGGGACGGCACGTCGGACAACCGGGCCTGGAACTGCGGCACCGAGGGCGAGACCGACGACCCCGGGATCAACGCGCTGCGCCGCCGCCAGCTGCGCAATCTGCTCACCACCCTGCTGCTGTCGACCGGGGTGCCGATGCTGGTCGCGGGCGACGAGATGGGCCGGACTCAGGGCGGCAACAACAACGCGTACTGCCAGGACAACGAGATCGGCTGGCTGGACTGGTCGCTGCTCGACCAGCCGCAGTGGCGGGAACTGACCGAGCTGACGGCGCGGTTGCTCGCGCTGCGCCACACCCATCCGGTGCTGCGCCGCCGCGCCTTCTTCTCCGGCCGGCCGCAGGCCGCGGACGGGCTGCGGGACCTCGCGTGGTTCACCCGGCAGGGGACGGAGATGACGGAGGAGGACTGGTACGCACCGGCCGCGACCGTCGGGCTCTATCTCTCCGGGCGTGACATCCCGGGCCGGGACGCGCGCGGCGAACAGGTCACGGACGACAGTTTCCTGGCTGTCCTGCACGCCGCCGACCGTCCAAGCAGCTTCCGGCTTCCCGGTCCGCCGTGGGCGCAGGCGTACGAACTGGTGCTGGACACCTCGCGGGAGGACCAGTCCACCGCTCCGGGAACCGTGCACCGCGGCTCCGAGATGCTGACGGTGCCGGCGAGGGCGGTGGTGCTGCTGCGCGTCAGGGAGTGATGCGGAACAGGGCGGACGGCCGGGGTCAGCCGAGGATGCCGCGCTCGTAGGCGTTCGCGACGGCCGCGGCGCGGTCCTTGGCGCCCAGTTTCGCGAAGATGTGCGTGAGATGGGTCTTCACCGTTGCCTCGCTGATGAACAGTTCGGCGGCGATCTCCCGGTTCGAGGTGCCCTTGGCGACCAGTTCGAGCACCTCGCGCTCGCGAGCGGACAGCGCCTCATGGCCCGCGGCGCCGGGCGTACGTACCCGCGAGACGAGCCGGGAGGCGACCGCGGGCGACAGCACGGTACGTCCGTCGGCGGCGGCGCGCACGGCGGTGAACAGCTCTTCGCGGGGTGCGTCCTTGAGCAGATAGCCGGTCGCGCCCGCCTCGATCGCGGGCAGCGTGTCGGAGTCGGTGTCGTACGTGGTGAGGACGAGCACCTTGGAACGGGCGCCGCGCCGGGTGAGTTCGGCGATCGCGGCGACACCCCCGCCGCCCGGCATCCGCAGGTCCATCAGAACGACATCGGGGTCGAGTTCGGCGGCGAGTTCGATGCCCTCGACCCCGTTCGCGGCCTCACCGAGCACCTCGAAGCCCGGCGCCGACTCGAACATACCGCGCAGGCCGTCCCGTACGACGGGATGGTCGTCGACGACGATGAGGGTGATGGTGCGTGCGGATTCTTCAGCCATGGCGGGACCACGGTACGCGGTGTCCGGGTCCGGCAGGCGTGCGGGACGTGGGCGTCAGCCGTGCGGGACCAGGGGGACGCGGGCCGAGACCGCTGCTCCGCCGCCCGGTTCCGACTCCACCACCACCGTGCCCGCGAGGCGTTCGGCGCGCGCCCGCATGCCGCCGAGACCGAATCCGTCGGTGCCGCGGTACGGCGGCAGGGCGACCGGGTCGAAGCCGCAGCCGTCGTCCCGTACGTCCAGGGATACTTCGTCGCCCATGAAGGAGAGCGTGACGCCGACCCGGGACGCCCCGGAGTGACGGCCGGCGTTGGCGAGGGCTTCCTCCGCGATCCTGAGCATGGTGGCAGCGACCTCGTCGTGCAGGGGCTCGGCAGTACCGGTGACCGTGAACTCGGCGCGTACACCGGCCCGTTCCGCCCAGCCCGCGACGGTCTTCCCGAGCGCCTCGGGGAGGTCGTCGTGGGCCAGTGCGGCGGGGACCAGATTGCGCACCGACCGGCGCGCCTCGCCGAGGCTGTGGCGGGCGAGCGCGGCGGCGCGGTCGAGGTGGACGCGGGCCAGCGCAGGATCGGACTCGGCGGTGGAGGAGACCACCTGGAGCTGGGCGATGATGCCGGTCAGCCCCTGGGCGATCGTGTCGTGGATCTCCGCGGCAAGCCGGCTCCGCTCGTCGGCGACCCCCGCCTCGCGGGCCTGGACGAGGAGTTGGGCATGCAGGCCGGCGTTCTCCGCCAGGGCCTGCTCGAGACGGGCGTTGGCGGACTCCAGTTCGGCGATGGTGTCGATCTGGGTGCGGGCGTGCTCGGCCTGCCGGGTGTCGATCTGCGCGAAGACGAGGACGAGGGTGCTGTGCAGGGCGAGCAGGATGCCGAAGGCCGTCCAGTTCGTCAGCGTGTCCGGCGGGAAACCGCTGCCGCACTGGGAGCCCGCCATGGTGACGGCGGTGGCCAGCATGCCGACGCGTGCGGCCCGCCTGGGGAGGAGGCGCGCCGCGTCGAAGTAGCCGAGGAGCGCGAACATGGAGAAGAACGGGTTGCACCAGGCCAGCACGAAGGCGAGGACCGTGCGTACGGCGAAGTAGACCTGCGCGGCCCGCGGCTGCCCGGCCGGCCGGTGCCGGCTCCAGCTCCACCAGAGCTGGAGCGCCAGCGCCACCGGGACCAGAACCCCGGCCACGTACATTCCGGTACGGCTCATGATGAGGTCGGCGGACATGGCCGAGACGACGGTGGCCAGCCCGAGCAGACCGTACGGCCCGTACCGGAAGAACTGTTCCCACCCCTGCTCGGCCGTCCTGCCGGCTGCGGTGACACCACCGGTACGCCTCGTCCCCATGGGGTCAGTCTGCCCCGGGCCGGCCTGCCGCGTTAGACCGACCGGCAATGGGGGGGTGGGTGAAGGAGCGGGGCTGGGGTGCGTGCCTCGCAAGGCGGAGGACTGAGCCATGGCGAAGCCATGGTGATGGACGACAACGCCGCGAGGTGCGTGCCCCAGCCCCGTGACGCCGCCCCCCCATTGCCGGTCGGGCTTACTCCCACCGGAACCAACGGGTCGCCGCGGCAGCCAACAGGGCGGTCCACAGGACCATCACCCCCAGGTGCGCCCAGCTCGGCCAGCCGCCGGAGGCTGCCCTGTCCAGTGCCTGGGAGGCCGCGCCGAAGGGGGTGCACTGGACGATCCGGCGGAGGGTGCCGGGCATCGCCTGGACCGGTACCCAGACCCCGGCCGTGAACATCATCGCGAGGTAGACGACCGAGCCGACGGCGGCGGAGACCTTGGTGGTCCCGGAGAGCGCGCTGACCATGGCCCCGAGGGCGAGGACGCTCGCGGTCGCCAGGAGCAGGGCCAGCAGATAGCCGACGGACTGACCGGGCAGCCGCACGTCGAAGGCGATGCGGCCGACGGCCATGACCAGCACGGCCGAGCCCAGGGCGGCGGCGCCGTGGAGGGCGATCTGCGCGGTGAGCAGGGCGGACGGACGCACCGGTGTGGTCGACATACGGCGCAGGATGCCGCGTTCGCGATAGCCGGTGAGGACGGGCGGCATGGCCTGCAGCCCGGCCATGATCATGGCGAGCAGTACGGCGACCGGCACATACAGGTCGATGACGCGGCGGCCGCCGAGGGTGTCCTCGGGATGCCTGAAGGACGGGACCAGCCCGAGGATCGTCATCAGGACGGTGGGAAAGACGAGGATCCAGAAGAGACTGCCGGGCTCGCGGAGGAAGAGCCGGGTCTCGCACGTGAGGACGGCGAGCGAGGGGCTGGTGGGGGCCGTTGGGGCCGGAGAGGTTGATGCGAGTGAGGTGGTAGGCATCTCAGGCCGCCGTTTCCGTGTCTGCTTCGGCTTCTGTCACTGTTTCTGCGCTTACGCCTGCTTCTGCTCTTGGTGCTGCTTCAGGCTCAGCCTCGGTGAGGTTGAGGAAGGCATCGTCCAGAGTCGCTTCGGTGACACGCAGTTGGTGTGCGGTGATGCGGTGCCGGGCCAGCAGCGAGATCACCGCGTTGACGGTCTCGTCGGTCCCGTTGATGACGATCCGGCCTCCCTTCTGCTCGGCCGACGCCGCTCCGGGGAGCTCCGCCAGATCGCCGGTGGCGAGGGGGTGCGAGGGTGTGAAGGAAATGACGGTGGAGCTGCCGGCTCTGCTGATCAGGCCGGACGGGGTGTCGAGGGCGACGACCTTCCCCTTGTCGATCACGGCGATTCGGTCGCAGAGCTGCTGGGCCTCCTCCATGAAATGGGTGACGAGAAGGACGGTCACGCCACTGTCCCGTACCTCTTCGATCAGCTGCCAGGTGTCACGGCGGGCCCGCGGATCAAGTCCGGTGGTCAGCTCGTCGAGCACCACGATCCGTGGGTTGCCGACCAGGGCGAGGGCGATGGAGAGCCGCTGCTTCTGACCGCCCGACAGCTTGGCGAACTGCGTGGTGAGCTTGGTATGCAGACCGAGCCGTTCGGCCAGGGTCCGCCAGTCGGCGGGGTTCGGATGGAAGGCGCTGTACAGCACCAGCGCCTCGCGGACCGTGAGCTTCGCCTGCAGCTCGCTCTCCTGGAGCTGGGCGCCCAGCAGTTGCGTCACTCGTCCGTGGTCGGCGACGGGGTCGAGTCCGGCGACCCGGACCGTACCTGCGTCGGGGATCCGCAGGCCCTCGACGCATTCGACGGTCGTGGTCTTGCCCGCGCCGTTGGGGCCGAGAATCCCGAAGATCTCCCCCTCGTCGACGGCGAAAGTCACTCCGTCCACCGCGGTGCGCCCGGCGTAGGCCTTGTGCACCGCGTTCACTTCGATGATTGCCATGGGTACGAGGGTCCCGTCGGGCGGCCCCGCGCGGCATCGGCCATCACGCTCGAAACGGCATCAGCCGATCGGTTGACTCCGGGGTACGACCGGGCGGTCTCGGGCCATTGGGGGCGGGATGTCGACAGAGCGACGAAAAACAGATGAGCGATGTCAGTGGTGAACCGTAGGCTCGCCCCTGATGCCCGAAACACATGTAGAGCCCAAGGACCGGTCCGCCGCGCGCTCCCTGCTGCGGCTGTGGCCTTACGTGAAGCCTGTACGTATCCGCCTGTCCGCGGCGGCAGCCGTGGCGATCGTCGCCTCCTGCCTCGGCCTGGTGATACCCCTCGTACTGAAGTGGATCGTGGACGGCCCGGTCGCGCACCGTGATCCGGGCGGAGTCTGGCTCGGTGCGCTGTACCTGTTGTTGCTGGGCATCGCCGAGGCACTGCTCTTCGGACTGCGGCGGTGGCTGGTGGCGCGGCCGCTGGCGGGCGTCGAGGCATCGATGCGGGCCGACCTGTACCGGCATCTGCAGCGGCTGCCGGTGGCCTTCCACGACCGCTGGCCGTCCGGGCAGCTGCTGTCGCGCGGAACCACGGACCTGATGCTGCTGCGCATGTTCCTGGCATTCCCGCTGACGTTTCTCCTGGTCAACGCCACCACCATCCTGGTCGGTTTCATCATTTTGCTGGTGCAGCAGTGGACGCTGGGCCTGGTGCTGCTCGTACCGGTCGTGCCGCTGGTGATTCTCTGCTCCGCCTTCGAGACGAAGTTCGCGGTGGTGGCACGCAAGGCCCAGGACCAGGTCGGCGATCTGACGACGGTCGTCGAGGAGAGCGTCCTCGGCATCCGGATCATCAAGGGCTTCGGGAGGCACCGAAGCCAGGCCCTGGCCTTCCGCGGTCTCTCGCAGCGACTGCGCGGCACCGAACTCGACAAGGCGCGGCTGCTGGCCGGCATCTGGGCCTTCATCACCACGATCCCGGAGCTGGCGATCGGCGCGGCGCTGGTTCTCGGCACGATCCAGGTCGCCGACGGAGATCTCTCGGCGGGCACACTGGTGGCGTTCCTGTCGACCGCTCTCGCGCTGCGGTGGCCGGTCGAGTCGATCGGTTTCCTTCTGGCGATGAGCCAGGAGTCGGCGACGGCGACCGAGCGGTTCTTCGAGGTGATGGATGTGGAGGAGGAGCGCGAGACCGCGGCGGAGTCTTCCCCGGCGCCCTCGCAGCAGCACGCGGACGGCGGAATGGTCTTCGAAGGCGTCGAGTTCCGCTACCCCGACGCGGAGTCGGACTCCGTACCCGTACTGACCCGGATCGATCTGCGGATCCGCCCCGGCGAGACGATGGCCCTGGTCGGGGCCACGGGATCGGGGAAGACGACGCTCACCGCCCTCGTACCGAGGCTGCACGACGCCACCGCCGGGCGGATCACGCTGGACGGCACCGACATCACCACCATGCGGCGCGAACAGCTGCGTGAGCTGGTGTCCGTGGCGTTCGAGGAGCCGACGCTCTTCTCGGCGAGCGTCGGGGAGAACGTCCTCATGGGCGCCGACAGCGCCGGCGAGGACGAGCTGCGGCGGGCGCTCTCGATCGCCCAGGCCGACTTCGTGTACGACCTGCCGGAAGGCATCCACACCCAGGTCGGCGAGCAGGGGCTCAGTCTCTCCGGCGGCCAGCGGCAGCGCCTCGCACTGGCCCGCGCCGTCGTCGGGCAGCCGCGCTTCCTGGTGCTCGACGACCCGCTCTCCGCCCTGGACGTACATACAGAGACGCTGGTGGAGGCCGCCCTGCGGCGCGTGCTCGAGTCGACCACGGCCATCGTGGTCGCCCACCGGCCGTCCACCGTAATGCTCGCGGACCGGGTGGCGCTGCTGTCCGAGGGCCGGATCAGCGCCGTCGGCACCCACCAGGAACTGCTGCGCAGCAACGCCGAGTACGCCTGGCTGATGTCCGGCGCCGGGGACGCGCCCGAATTCCTGTCCACCGACGGCATGCCTGCCATGGACGTCCCTGCCGAGAAGGACAGCACCCGATGACCAATGCAACGACCGGACGCCCCACGGGAGCGGACGGCAGCGACGAGAACGAGCCCCTGAGTGGCACCGACACAACCACCGGCACCGCGGACGCGGCCAGGGGTACGGGTACGGACACCCTGACCCGTGACCGGCCGGCAACAAGACCGGACGACACCACACGGAAGACGCCCGGGGCCGCTCCCGAACCCGGCTCCGCCTCCGGCGCCCAGGACCCCTTCGACCAGGACGACCTGCCCACTCCGCGCGGCGCGACCCGCGCCCTGCTGCTGTCCCTGCTCGGCCCGCACAGGGGCAGGGTGGTGGTGGCCGCGCTGTTCCTGCTGATCCAGCAGGTCGCGGTCCAGGCGGGCCCGCTGCTCGTCGCGTACGCCATCGACAGCGGCGTACCCGCGTTCCGCGACAAGGACTACGGACCACTGATCGCCGTGGCCATCGGGTACGCGCTGTGTTCGGCCGGCGCGGGGAGCATGCAGTACGCGTTCATCCAGGCCTCCGCCCGGATCAACCAGGACGTGCTGCTCGATCTCCGGGGGCGGATCTTCCGTCATGCGCAGGCGCTGAGCGTGGACTTCCACGAGCGCTACACCTCGGGTCGGCTGATCTCCCGCTCCACCACGGATGTGGAGTCGCTGCGGGAGCTGCTCAGCGAGGGGCTGCAGGAACTGATCGGCGTCGTGCTCTCCTTCATCTCCATCTCGTTGATGCTGCTGTGGCTGGACGTCGGTCTCGGAGCGGTCGCCGTCCTCTCGTTCGTGCCGCTGTATCTGCTGGTGCGGCTCTACCAACGGCGCGCCGGGGTGATCTACGCCGCCCGGTCGACAGCAATTGCATCGGTCATCGTGAAGTTCGCGGAGACGATCAACGGGATCCGTCCCGTCCAGGCGTTCCGTCGCGAGCGCATCAACGACACAAAATTCGAGCGGCTCAACCAGCAGCACTGCCGGACGAACGGCGACGCGCTGCTGGAGATGGCGCGCTACGTGGTCGGCTCCCGGCTGGTCGCCAACACGGCGGTCGCCGGCATCGTGCTGTGGGGTGCGTACCGAGTCGCTTCCGGGACGCTCGCGCTCGGCGTGCTGGCCGCGGCCGTGCTCTACCTGCGACGGCTGTACGACCCGATTGACCGGCTCGGCATGTTCCTCAACTCCTATCAGTCGGCTGCGGCCTCGCTGGAGAAGATCGCGGGACTGCTGGCCCAGACCCCCACCGTCCCCGAGGCGACGAACCCGCGGGAGCTGCCTGCCCGCGCGGGTGAGCACCCAGGGCGGGACGTCGCCTTCGACTCGGTGAGATTCGCCTACCGCACGGGCGGCGAAGTGCTGCCCCGCTTCGATCTGACGATCCCGGCCGGGCAGACCGTGGCCGTGGTCGGCTCGACGGGTGCCGGGAAGTCGACGCTCGCCAAACTGCTGGCCCGGTTCTATGACCCGACCGACGGCCGGGTGCTGCTGGACGGGACCGATCTGCGCGATCTGGCCACGCCCGAACTGCGGCGCGGTGTCGTGATGGTGACCCAGGAGGCGTTTCTCTTCTCGGGGACGGTCGCCGAGAACATTGCCATCGGCCGCCCGGAGGCCCCTCGCGAGGAGATCGAGCGGGCCGCGAAGGCGATCGGCGCGCACGACTTCATCAGCGGACTGCCCGACGGGTACGACACGGATGTACGCAAGAGGGGCGGGCGGATCTCGGCGGGCCAGCGCCAACTGGTCGCCTTCGCCCGCGCCCTGCTCGCGGACCCAGCGGTCCTGATCCTCGACGAAGCGACGAGCTCCCTCGACATCCCCGGCGAACGCGCCGTGCAACGGGCCATGGACACGGTGTTGCACGGCCGCACCGCGGTCGTGATCGCCCACCGGCTGTCGACCGTGGAGATCGCGGACCGGGTACTGGTCATGGAGCACGGCCGGATCGTGGAGGACGGCTCCCCGTCCGAACTCATCGGCGGTACCGGCCGGTTCGCCGGGCTCCACCGCGCCTGGCGGGAAAGCCTGGCCTGACCCGCTGCCCGTGTAGGTTCCGCAGTTTCGCGGCCGGTGCCGCCGTTCTCTCCATCGCCCTGCTCCGGGGTACGGGGTCCGCACCGGCCGGTGACGGAGGCGGCGGCGCGCCTGCCGAGGAGAAGCACCTACGGCGGTGAAGCGCCGCCGCCCCTGTTCGGGGCGCAGTGCGTCAGCGCGTGGTCAGCACCATCCGGAAGCGGGCGGCGCCGGACATCATCTTCCCGTACGCCTCGTCGACCGCGTCCAGCGGCACGGTCTCGGTCATCGGGCGGATCCCGTGCAGGGCGCTGAACGCCATGGTGTCCTGCACGTCCTGCGCGGTGCCCGACGGGTGGCCCCGGACGACCTTTCCGCTCGTGATCAGCTGGGCCGGGCTGATACCCAGCGGTTCGGGGTCGACGCCGATGACCACCAGCTCCCCACGCGGGGAGAGCCCCTCCACGGTCACCGAGATCGCCTCGGAGTTGGCCGCGGTGGCCAGGACGACCTTGGCGCCGCCGAGTGCCTGCAGCGCGTCCGCGACGGACGTGTCCGCCGTGCTGTCGACGTAGTGGTGCGCGCCGAGTTCCCGGGCGAAGTCGGCCTTGGCGGCTCCGCGGGCGATGGCCACGGTCTCGAAGCCCATCGCGGCTGCGTACTGCACCCCCAGATGGCCGAGGCCGCCGATGCCGAGCACGGCGACCAGGTCACCCGGTCGGGCCGAGCTGCGCCGCAGCCCGTTGTACGTGGTCACCCCCGCGCAGCCCATGGGCGCCGCATCGGCCGACGCCAGCGCGTCGGGGATCCGGGCCAGGGCGTCCACCGGCGCGATCACCGTCTCGGCATAGCCCCCGTCGTACGCCCACCCGGGCACCTTCAGGTACCGGCACACGATGAAGTCGCCCTGCCGACAGGGCGTGCAGTGGCCGCAGCTGCCACCGAACCAGCCCACCGCCACCCGGTCACCCACCTGCCAGGCGCTCTGCGTGCCGTCGCCGAGCTCCGCGATCCGGCCCGCGATCTCGTGCCCGGGGACCACCGGGAACCGTACGCCCGGCAGCGCGGCATTTACGAAGAGGGCGTCGCTGTGGCAGACCCCGCAGGCGTCCACGGCCACCCGGACATGCCCCGAGCCCGGCTGCGGCACCGCGCGCTCGACGATCTCGAAAGGGCCGCCGGCGGCGGTGGCCTGCGCGGCTCGGTAGACGCTGGGGACGCTCATCTGGATCTCTCCGCGGGTACGGGTGGACGGCCCCCCGGAGTCAGCAGACCAGCTCCGGCCCGTTCACGCGCGCCGGGCGGCGCGGACGGGGGGCGGGCCCCGCCGCGACCGCGTCCCGCCGGCTCAGGAGGAAGGCGGCCGTTCGCCGTGCCAGGAGCGCCAGAGCGCGGCGTAGGCGCCGTCGGCCGCCACGAGCTCGTCGTGGGTGCCCAGTTCGGTGATCCGGCCGTCCTCCATCACGGCCACCCGGTCGGCGTCGTGAGCCGTCTGCAGGCGGTGTGCGACGGCGACCACGGTCCGGCCTTCGAGCACGGCGGCCAGCGCCCGCTCCGTGTGACGGGCCGTCCTCGGGTCCAGGAGCGCGGTGGCCTCGTCGAGTATCAGCGTGTGCGGGTCGGCCAGCACCACGCGCGCCAGGGCGAGCTGCTGTGCACGGGCGCCGTCCGGCCGATGCGCCCCGTGGCCCAGATCGGTGTCCAGGCCGTCCGGCAGCTCGTCGGCCCAGTCGGCGCCGACGGCGGCGAGTGCCGCGCGCAGTTCGGCGTCGGTGGCGTCGGCCGAGGCGATCCTCAGGTTGTCCCGGACCGTGCCGAGGAAGACGTGGTGCTCCTGGGTGACCAGGACGACGTGCCGCCGCAGCCGCTCGGGGTCCAGTCCGGCGACCGGGACCCGCCCGACCGTCACCGAGCCTGTGCGCGGTGCGTCCATGCCCGCCAGCAGCCTGCCCAGGGTGGTCTTGCCCGCACCGGAGGGGCCGACGATCGCGAGCCGCTCGCCGGGACGGACCGTCAGGTCGACACCGTGCAGGACGTCGCCCCCGCCGTCGTAGGCGTAGCGCACATCCGTCACCTCGATCCGGTCGTCGGCCGGTGCGGGGGAGGCGGCCGGTGGTACGTGCGCCGCCAGGGCCAGGCCCTCGACCCTGGCGAAGGAGGCGCTGCTGCTCTGGAGCTGTTCCAGCCGCTGGAGGATGGTGTCCAGGGGCTGGGAGAGCTGCCGCAGATACAGGGCCGAGGCGACCACCGCGCCGAGGCTCACTGTGCCGTGGCCGTGCAGTACGCCGCCGATCAGCAGGACACCGGCCACCGGAATGACGTACGAGACGTCCACGGCCGGGAAGAGCACACTGCGCAGGAACAGCGTCCGCGTCCGGGTGCTCCAGCACTCCTCGATGGCATCCTGGCAGGCTGTGATACGGCGCTGCTGAAGCCCGAGGGCCTCGACGGTGCGGGCCCCGGCGGCGGTGGTCGCGAGCTGCTCCGCGAGAGCCGAGTTGGCGCGTCCCTCGGCCAGGTACGCGGTGAGCGCCCGGCGCAGATACCAGCGCGCGGCGAACCAGATCCCGAGCAGGCCCAGCACCCCGCACACGCCGAGCAGCGGGTCGAGCACGAAGACCGCGCCGAGGATGAACAGCGCCTGGACCGCGGCGATGAGAACCTCGGGCCCGGCGTCCCGGAGGGTGGCGCCGACCGCGGCGACATCAGTGGTGCCGCGGGTCATCAGGTCGCCCGTGCCGGCCCGCTCGACCACCCGGGCGGGCAGCGCGAGCGCCCGGTCGGCGAACTCCTCGCGGATGCGCGCCAGGGTCCGCTCGCCGAAGCGGTGTCCGACGTAACCGGCGCAGCGGACCAGGAGGAGCTGCGCCACGGCGAAGACGAGGATGATGAGCGCCAGGCGGTCCACCGCGGCCACCCCGGCGCCGGCCCCGACCTCGTCGACGATGCGGCCGAGCAGCCACGGGCCGACGAGTCCGGCACCGGCGGCCAGCGCGTTGAGGCCGATCACGGCGGCGAAGACGCGACCGTCCAGCCGGATCAGCCGCAGCGCCGCCCGGCGTATCCGGGACGGTTTGGCGATGGGCAGTGCCTGGGACATCGGTTCGGATCCGGCGGTCATCGCACGGCCTCCCTGGACGGCGGGACGGTTCCTTCGTCGGCGGGGTCGTCGTCCGCGCCGCGGGACACCAGGAGGCGGTAGCCGGGCTCCCGGTCCAGGAGTTCACGGTGGCTGCCGACGGCCGCGACGCGGCCGTCGACCAGGTAGTACACGGTGTCCGCCCGGTCCAGCAGGAGCGGTGAGGTGCTGGTGACGACCGTGGTGCGGCCGGAGCGTGCGGCGCGCAGCCGGGTCGCCATGGCCGCCTCGGTGTGCGCGTCGACCGCCGAGGCGGGCTCCACCGCCAAAAGCACCTCGGGATCGGCCAGCAGGGCCCGGACCAGCCGGACGCGCTGGCGCTGGCCTCCGGAGAGGTTGTGGCCCTGCGCGTCGACGGGCGAGTCGAGTCCGTCCGGCAGACCGCGGACGATGTCCTGCGCCACTGCCGCGTACAGGGCGTGGCCGATGGACTCCTCGTCCCGGTCCCGGGCGCCGCCGATCACCTCGCGCAGCGGACCGGCGAACAGATCGGCCTCGTTGTCCGCGACCAGGATCCGCCGGCGCACCTGCGTCAGATCGATCTCGTCGAGGCGTATCGCGCCCCAGGTCGCGGCCGACCCGACGAACCGGCCGAGCCGCTCGACCACCGCCGCGGACTCCGACGGCCGGGCGCCGGCCAGCGCGGTCAGCCTCCCGGGCGCCACCTCCACGCCGGACGCCGGATCACGGAGTGTGGACGGCGAACGCGGCCCGTCCGCTGCCGCCTCGCCGCCCGCGGAATCGGGCTCCAGGGCCAGGAAACGTATGACCCGGCGGGCGGCGACCAGTCCGCGGCTGAGGTCGTAGCCGCCCTCGATGAAGAACGAGACCGGCACCACGAGCACCGCGGCATACCCGTAGACCGCGACCAACTCGCCGACGCTGATGGTTCCCTGAGCGGCCATCCGGGCCGCCAGCCAGGTCACGGCCCCGAGGAACAGGGTGGGCAGGCCGACGCCGAGGGCCTGGATCCAGCTGGTCACCGCGCCGACGCGGTACCCCTCCGCCCGCAACTCCTGCGAGCCGCGCCGGTAGCGCTCGGCGTACACCTCCTTGCCGCCGATGCCGTTGAGGACGCGCAGGCCCCCGACCATGTCCTCGAAACGGCCGGCGAGCCCGCCCTGCCGCTCCCGGTACGTCGCCTCGACGCCCTGCAACCGCCCCAGCAGCGGGCCGACCAGCACCGCGAGCAGCGGCACCCCGAGCAGCACCACCGCGGCGAGCAGCGGTGACACGGCCAGCAGCAGCGCGGCCACGACGAGGAAGGCGAGGACCGCGCCGACACCGGGGCCGGTGATGGTCAGCGTGTTGGCGATCACGGCGACGTCGCCGAACCCGATCGTGACGACTTCACCGGCCGTGACCCGGCGCGGCAGCGCCCCGCCCAGCCGGGTCGCCTGCGTGACCATGGCCCGCACGGAACGGAACGCGGCGTCCAGCCGCACCCTGGTCATCGTGCGGTGCCGCATGATGGCCAGCCAGGCGTTCAGCACTCCCACGCCCAGCAGGGCCGCGACCCAGCCGGCCAGCGCGGGCCACCGCCCCGGTTGAAGCCCGTCGTCGATGGCGCGGGACAGCAGGTACGGAGGCAGTGTCAGGCAGACCATCCAGGCGCTGCCGAGCAGCGAACCTGCGGCGATCCGCCGGCGCTGACAGACGATCAGCCACCACAGGTACCGCATGGCGCTGCGGTGGTCCGGGGGCCGTACCGGGTGCAGTGAGTGATTCTTGATCTGGATCCCTCCGCGGGGTGGTGGGTGGTCGCAGGTGCCTGCCCCACGGATCGTACGGACAGCGTGTACGTGCAGTCCGTGTCGGGGACGCTAGGGCCTGTTCTGAGTCCGGATCACAATCAGAGCGTTCGCCCTTCGGCCGGGTGCTTCGGCTGTATGACGCGTGGTGATCTGACCGATGGTGAATGGGAGTTGATCGAGCCGCACCTTCCGCTGGGGGTGTCCTGGCCGATCCCCGACCTGCGCAGCTACTTCAACGCGGTGATGTGGAGGTTCCGTACCGGCAGCCCCTGGCGGGACGTGCCGGAGAACTACGGCTCCTGGTCGACGATCTACGACCGGTTCCTTATGTGGGCGTCCACCGGGGTCTTCCAGACGCTCACGGAAGCCGCGGGCGGTGTCGCGGACGTGGGCGATACGCATGCGCCGGCCGCGACCCGAGTGGCGGAGCCGACGCGCGTCGCGAGGTAACCCTCGGCCTGGAGTTGGGCGTAGCAGTCCTGCACCAGCCCCCGTGACAGTCCAAGCCCGCGGGCGAGTTCGCGGGAGGAGGGAAGCCGTTCGCCGTCCTTGCGAACCGAGCGGAAGCCACCACGGCCAACCGCGTCGCCCGGCGCTTTACCTGGCCTTTGCTGCACGACAAGGACTGACCCGTTCGGAACAAGCCACAATTCAAGACACTTTCGGCCGGTGGCCACGACCCCGCGCCGAACGCGCCATGCGAACACGATGTGTTCGAGCCCATCCGGGACGCTCTCTTCGAAATCGGCCGCTCCGGGCCGTGGACGCCTTCTCGGTAACGATCGGCGAAACGTCCGCTTAACGAACATGACCTTTCTGGCAACGGACGAATTCCGGCCAACTTGTTGACGCGGTCCTGACAGGAACCTCCATCTGCTGACACTCTTCCCCCGTTCCGCGCACCGCCTGCTCTGCCCGGTCGGCTCACCCAGCCGCCGGTACCCCCCTCGCAGAAGGAGTCCGCGTGAGTTTCACGCCCCGCCGTCGCGCCACCGCGACCGGCGCTCTGATAGCCGTAGCAGCCCTCCTCGCCGTAGGAGTCCAGACGGGCACGGCAACTGCCACAGCCGGCGGTTCCGCCGCTGCTGCCCCGGTCGCCACCAACGCCAAGCATGGCGCAATGGCCAAGCACCTCTCCCCCTCCGCGCGTGCCGAGCTGATCCGCGAGGCCAACGCGAGCAAGGCGTCCACGGCCAAGGAGCTCGGTCTCGGCTCTCAGGAGAAGCTCGTCGTCCGGGATGTCATCCAGGACAACGACGGCACCACACACACGCGTTACGAGCGCACCTTCAGCGGGCTTCCGGTCCTCGGTGGCGACTTGATCGTCCAGGAGTCCAAGGCCGGTCAGACCGAGGGCGTCACCAAGGCGTCCAAGGTCACCTCCGCACAGCTGAAGGCCGTCGACACCGCCGCCGACATCGCCCCGGCCAAGGCCGAGACGCAGGCTCTCGGTGCGGCCAAGGCTGCCGGCTCCAAGAAGACCGTCGCCGACCGGGCACCGCGCAAGGTGGTCTGGATGACCCAGGGCAAGCCGCAGCTCGCCTACGAGACCGTCGTCGGCGGGCTCCAGGACGACGGCACCCCCAACGAACTGCACGTCGTCACTGACGCGTCGACGGGTGCGAAGCTCTACGAGTGGCAGGCCATCGAGACCGGTACCGGCAACACCCAGTACAGCGGCCAGGTCACGCTCGGCACCGCGCCGTCGTACACGCTGACCGACACCGGACGCGGCAACCACAAGACGTACAACCTGAACCACGGCTCGTCCGGCACCGGGACGCTCTTCTCCGGCTCCGACGACGTGTGGGGCGACGGCACTCCGCAGAACGTCGAGACCGCCGGCGCGGACGCGCACTACGGCGCGGCCGAGACCTGGGACTACTACAAGAACGCGCAGGGACGCACCGGTATCCGGGGCGACGGCGTCGGCGCGTACTCCCGCGTCCACTACGGCAACAACTACGTCAACGCGTTCTGGGACGACAGCTGCTTCTGCATGACCTACGGAGACGGCAGCGGCAACGCCGCACCGCTGACCTCTCTCGACGTGGCCGCACACGAGATGACACACGGTGTCACTTCCGCCACCGCCAAGCTGGTCTACAGCGGCGAGTCCGGCGGCCTCAACGAGGCGACCAGTGACATCATGGCCGCCGCGGTCGAGTTCTACTCCAACAACGCCTCCGACAAGGGCGACTACCTGGTCGGCGAGAAGATCGACATCAACGGCGACGGCACCCCGCTGCGTTACATGGACAAGCCGAGCAAGGACGGCGCGTCCAAGGACGCCTGGTACTCCGGCATCGGCGGAGTGGACGTCCACTACTCCTCAGGTCCCGCGAACCACTTCTTCTACCTCCTCTCCGAGGGCAGCGGCGCCAAGACCATCAACGGTGTCTCGTACGACTCCCCGACCTCCGACGGTCTGCCGGTGACCGGCATCGGCCGCGACAAGGCGGCGCTGATCTGGTTCAAGGCGCTCACCACCAAGTTCAGTTCCACGACGAACTACGCGGCTGCTCGCACCGGTACCCTCGCCGCGGCCGGTGAGCTGTACGGCACGACGAGCGCCGAGTACAAGGCGGTCGGCGATGCCTGGGCCGGCGTGAACGTCGGCACGCGCTCCGGTGGTGGCGGCGGCAAGGTCTTCCAGAACACGACCCGCATCGCAGTCCCGGACGCCGGCGCGGCCGTCACCAGCTCGGTCAACGTCACCGGCGTCACGGGCAACGCGCCCAGCACCCTGCAGGTCGGTGTGGACATCACCCACACCTGGCGCGGTGACCTCGTCATCGACCTCGTCGCACCGGACGGCACGGCCTACCGGCTGAAGAACTCCTCGATCTCCGATTCGGCGGACAACGTCCAGACGACGTACACCGTCAACGCGTCGTCCGAGGTCGCCAACGGCACCTGGAAGCTGAAGGTCCAGGACGTCTTCTCGGGTGACACCGGCGCCATCAACAGCTTCAAGCTGACCTTCTGAACCCAGCACCGCATTCCGAGAACGTGATGCGGCGAACCGCCCGGGAGGAGCTCTCATTCCTCCCGGGCGGCTCGCCGTAGGGTTCAGAAGACGACGGGGCCCGGCACCTCACAGGTGCCGGCCCCCCGGGAGGACGGGTGGTCAGCGCATCAGCAGGCCCGCACCGTCGCCCGTCGCCTCCGTCGGCAGTGCGACCAGGCCGAGTTCCGCGCTGGTTGCCAGCAACGGGTGAGCGGGAAGCACTCGCACCGTGTAGCCGTAGGGGCCGGTGCGGTCGAGGGCGCACGGGCCCTCGTACAGCCAGCGGCCCTCCAGGTCCTGGCCTCCGGTCGGCTTCAGCGGGAAGAGCTGGGCGTCCGAGATCGCGTCGGCGGAGTCGACCCGCCCGGCCACCGCCTGCACCTCCACATCGTCCGGCTCCAGTGCTCCGAGAGCGATCCGGACACGCAGCGCCAGCGTCGCCCCCAGCTCGGCCGAATCGCCGACCGTGCTGGGCGCCACGGCCTCCACATGGTCGACCGCGACCCGCGGCCAGGCAGCACGGGCCCGGGCCTTCCAGTCCGCGAGCTCCCGCGCCGTGGCGGCGTCCAGGGAGCGGTGGGAGAGCGCGGCGGGGGCGTACAGCCGCTCGACGTACTCGCGCACCATGCGTCCGGCGAGGACCTTGGGGCCGAGCGTGCCCACGGTGCGGCGGACCATCTCGACCCAGCGCTCGGGAAGCCCGTCGTCGCCCCGGTCGTAGAAGCGCGGCGCCACGCGCTCCTCGATCAGCTCGTAGAGGGCATTCGCCTCCAGCTCATCGCGCCGGTCCTCGTCCATCGCGGACCCGTCGGCGGTCGGGATCGCCCAGCCGAAGTCGGGTTCGAACCACTCGTCCCACCAGCCGTCGAGCACGGACAGGTTGAGACAGCCGTTGAGCGCGGCCTTCATTCCGCTCGTGCCGCAGGCCTCCAGGGGCCGCAGCGGGTTGTTGAGCCAGACGTCGCAGCCGGGGTAGAGCTTCTGCGCCATGGCCATCCCGTAGTCGGGCAGGAAGACGATGCGGTGGCGGACCCTGGGGTCGTCGGAGAACCGGACCAATTCCCGGACCAGCCGTTTTCCACTGTCGTCGGCGGGGTGCGCCTTGCCTGCGACAACGATCTGAATCGGCCGCGTCGGGTGGAGGAGCAACTTCATCAGCCGGTCGCGGTCACGGAGCATCAGGGTCAGCCGCTTGTAGGAGGGCACGCGGCGGGCGAAGCCGATCGTCAGCACATCCGGGTCCAGCACGCCGTCGATCCAACCCAGTTCGGCCGGCTCCGCACCACGCGTGCGCCAGGAGGCGGCAAGCCTCGTGCGGACCTCGGTCACCAGCTGTCCGCGCAGCGTCCGCCGCAGGGCCCAGATTTCGCGGTCCGGGATTCCGGCCGCCGCATCCCAGCGTCCCGGCGTGCCACCGTACCGGGCTCGCAGCCCGAAGATTTCGGGGGCGACCCAGGTGGGCGCGTGAACGCCGTTGGTCACCGAGGTGATCGGCACCTCCGCGGCGTCGAAGCCCGGCCACATCCCGGCGAACATCTGCCGGCTGACCGCCCCGTGCAGGGTGGAGACGCCGTTGGCCCGCTGAGCGAGCCGCAGGCCCATGACCGCCATGTTGAAGAGGGTGGGCTCGCCACCGGGGTACGTCTCCATACCGAGCTGCAGGATCCGCTCGACCCCGACACCCGGCAGTTCGCCGTCGTCGCCGAAGTGACGGGCGATGAGCTCCCGGTCGAAGCGATCGATTCCGGCAGGCACCGGGGTGTGGGTGGTGAACACCGTGCCGGCCCGCACCGCCTCGACCGAGGAGTCGAAATCCAGCCCGGTTCCGGAGAGTTCACGGATGCGTTCAAGACCGAGGAAACCGGCGTGCCCCTCGTTGGTGTGGAAGACCTCCGGGGCCACGTGCCCGGTGAGCCGGCAGTAGGTCCGCACGGCTCGTACGCCGCCGATGCCGAGCAGCATCTCCTGCAGCAGCCGGTGTTCGCTGCCACCGCCGTACAGCCGGTCGGTGACCTCGCGCTCGCCGGGTGCGTTCTCCTCCACGTCGGAGTCGAGCAGGAGCAGAGGGACGCGGCCGACCTGGGCCTGCCAGATGTAGGCGTGGAGCGAGCGGCCACCCGGAAGGGCCAGTACCACGCGGCTCGGTGTTCCGTCGGCCTCGCGCACCAGGGTGAGCGGCAGTTCGTTCGGGTCGAGGAGGGGATAGTGCTCCTGCTGCCAGCCGTCGCGCGACAGGCTCTGCCGGAAGTAGCCGTGCCGGTAGAGCAGGCCGACCCCGACGAGGGGCACGCCCAGGTCGCTGGCGGCCTTCAGATGGTCCCCGGCAAGGATGCCGAGTCCGCCGGAGTACTGCGGAAGGGCTGCGGTCACACCGAATTCGGGCGAGAAGTACGCCACGGCGGCGGGCAGTTCCGCACCCTGCGCCCGCTGCTCCTGGTACCACCGCGGACCGTCGAGATACTCCTGGAGGGCGGCGGACACCTCGGTCAGCCGGTGCAGAAACTGCTGGTCCTGGGCCAGCTCGGCAAGGCGCCCGGCGGAGACGGCGCCGAGCAGACGTACGGGGTCGGAGTCCGCCGCGCGCCTGCCCTCCGGGTCGACGGCCTGGAAGAGCTCACGTGTCTCGGTGTGCCAGGACCAGCGCAGGTTGCGGGCGAGGTCGCTGAGCGGTTGAAGGGGATCGGGGAGGACAGGACGCACGGTGAATCGACGAATGGCCTTCACGTATTCCACCTTTACAGGGGACGTACGAATCCGAGGGGACGCACCACGGTGTGCGCCGCTCCGTCACCCTCGACGGTATCGGTGTGCCGTACTCCGCAACCACGGCGCGCGACCGGCTCACCACGAACGGCACCCGGCGAGCCGCCCGCCCCCGGATCCGCCCCCGGCCCCCGGCCCCGACGCCCACCGCAGTCCCGGCGTCGTATCAGTGGCCCCCGGCGTCTCGTCCGCCCCACCGCCCCCTCTCTGTAGATCGGTACTCATCCGCCACGGACGTTATGGCCGATTCCACCCCCTCGGGCAGCCTTGTGGCCCTTCGCGGCACAGGGAAGGCTGCCCAGTGGCGTGTACGGGGGTCGGGGGAGGCGGACCGGCCGGCCTTCGACGCGACTCCGTGCGGCGCGCACCACGTCGAGGAGGAGGTTTCGGTTCATGGGACTGACACGGCACCGCCCACGACCGGCACAGGACGATGCGGACAGGCGTGGTCGAAGCCCCTGGCGCCGCCTCGGCGACGGCTGAGAGCCTGTCGGGTGACCTTCGATCGGAAAGCGGACGCGGTCTGGTGCGTGCGATTCCAAGGCGTCGGAAGGTCCTCGGATGGGGTCTCCCCTGCTCGAACGGAGCTGAGAGCTTGGGGAAGGAGCTACTAGTACTACAGGGCTAGATCTGCATCATCTGGAGGCGCATGCGTCGGCGGAAGTGGTGCCTCCTGGCCT
>NZ_JBSFYR010000098.1:0-27293 GCF_053599875.1 Streptomyces sp. NPDC005151
GCGAGCGCGTCAAGAAGCCACCCAAGAACAAGTTCGCCATCAAGCGACGAGACAAGCCGCGCACTCCCAGTAACGTCCGCTACTCGCTGAAAGTCACCCGACACCCGCCCCCACCTGCGGAAACGGCCTAACTCACCGGCATTGGCAGGTCAGAGAGCCTTTGCGGCCGGTTCAAGGATCGCCACGCACTCCACGTGGTGCGTCCACCGGGAACGGGTGGAGCCCTGGCACTACCTAAAAACATGCAGGTCAGCGGCCATCTGACCGTGACGCACGCCGCGCCGTGCGTCAAACGTGCGTCACGGTCGGCGGCTTCCACGGGACACCGGACCAGAGCAGCCACACTCTCTGAAGATCACCGCTCCGTCACAGCCGCCGGGGGCGGGACCGGTGGACGGGGAGCCGCCGCCGTAGCCGGACGGCGTGCCGTTCCCGCCGGTGGGTGCTGGGACGCCTCCGATCGGCTGTGCCGTCGCTCACACCACCGGAGGGCGCACTTCCTCAGCCCAACTCGTGGTTAATGTAGTGGTGTTGTGGTCCACAACTTCTACCCACGGAGGACGTCGTGTCCGGTTCCGTCATCCTGGCTGGGGCCCGCACTCCCACCGGTCGCCTGCTCGGGGCTCTGAAGGACTTCTCCGGTGTCCAGCTCGGGGGCATCGCGATCAAGGCGGCCCTGGAGAGGGCGGGGGTGGCGCCCGAGCAAGTGGAGTACACGATCATGGGGCAGGTGCTCACCGCGGGCGCCGGCCAGATCCCGGCCCGCCAGGCCGCGGTGGCCGCCGGCATCCCGATGAGCGTCCCGGCGCTGACCGTCAACAAGGTGTGCCTCTCCGGGATCGACGCGATCGCGCTGGCCGACCAGCTGATCAGGGCCGGTGAGTTCGACCTGGTCGTGGCGGGCGGTCAGGAGTCCATGTCGCAGGCTCCGCACGTGCTTCCCAAGTCGCGTGCGGGCTTCAAGGCCGGTGACGTACCGCTGATCGACCACATGGTCCACGACGGCTTGTTCTGCCCCTTCGACCAGCTGGGCATGGGCGTCTCGACCGAGAAGTACAACAGCCGCTACGCCGGGCTGACCCGGGAGAAGCAGGACGCCTTCGCCGCGGCCTCGCACCAGCGGGCGGCCGCCGCGGCGGCCGCCGGGCGGTTCGCCGAGGAGCTGGCGCCGGTGCCGGTCCCGCAGCGCAAGGGCGACCCAGTGGTGTGTGGCACCGATGAGGGCGTGCGTCCCGACACCACGGCGGAGGTCCTGGCGAAGCTGCGTCCCGTGTACAGCGCCGCCGGCACCATCACGGCGGGGACAGCGTCTCAGATCTCCGACGGCGCCGCGGCCGTGGTGGTGGCGAGCAAGGCCAAGGCCGAGGAGCTGGGCCTGCCCTGGATCGCCGAGATCGGCGCCCACGGCGTGGTGGCCGGGCCGGACGCAAGCCTGCACGAGCAGCCGTCGAACGCGATCAGGGCGGCGCTGGCCAAGGCCAAGCTGGAGCCGTCCGACCTGGACCTGGTGGAGATCAACGAGGCGTTCTCCGCCGTCGGCATCGTCTCCACCGAGCAGCTGGGCATCAGCCCGGACATCGTGAACGTCGACGGCGGAGCCATCGCGCTCGGCCACCCGATCGGCGCCTCCGGCGCCCGGCTCATCGTCCACCTGGCCTATGAGCTGCGCCGCCGCGGCGGCGGTCTCGGCGCGGCAGCGCTGTGCGGCGGCGGCGGGCAGGGCGACGCCCTGCTGATCCGCGTGCCGTCCGCCTGACGGCCGGCCGGAGCAGCGCGGCCGGGAGCCGGAGGAACGACACGGCCCCCTGGGTGCGGCACATGGTGGCCGCGCCCAGGGGGCCGTCCGCAACCCGCAATCCGGCGGGCCGGGTCGCCCCTGAATTCGGGGGTCACTGGGTGGGCGTGACCCGGTCCTGAGGCGCCTGCGCTGTGGCCGCGGCCGCCGGCGCGGGTTTCGGCCGTAGCATGGTGAGCATCATGCACACCACGGCCGCGCACAGGATGTCAGGTGCCGGAAGCGTCACCCTGACCCGGCTGTGCACCCTGGAGGGCGAGGAACGGCCCGTCGGCGCCATCGCGGCGGCCCATGGGATCCGGCCCGGCACGATCCTGGACGTCCCCGGCAAGGACGCGAGCGCGCGCCTGACCGAGGCGGGCGTCAGAGCCTCCAAGGCCGCCGACCGATGGCGTGAGCGCCTGATCGGGGGCGGCGACCACCCCTACCGCCTTCCCTTCGACATCGTGGAATCACCCGAGGTTCGGAAAATCATCTCCGCGTACCTGCGGAGCGTGGAAGAAACAAGATAAGGGGCGATCAAATTGGACACCGGCACCACGGAAAAGCTGCGCCGGCTGGCCTTCACGCCGATGCGGACGCAGCCTCCGAACGCCACCCGGCCGATCCTGGAACAGGCTGCCAAGGAGGTCGAGGTCGTCGACGGCGGCAAGGTGATCCACTACCTCTGGGGCGAGGGCGAGCGGCGGATCCTGCTGGTCCACGGCTGGGCCGACAACGCCGGGCACCTGACCGTCCTGGCGGACGCGCTCGCCGCGGCGGGCTGCGCGGTGGTCGTCGCCGATCTCCCCGGCCACGGCGAGTCGGAGGGAGCGGAGTCCTCCGTCATCCACTTCGCCAAGGCGGTCGAGGCGGCCAACGAGCGGTTCGGCCCCTTCCACGCCGTCGTCGCCCACTCGCTGGGCGCCGCGGCCACGACCTACGCCATGTCGCGCGGGGTCACGCTGGAGCGGGCCGTGTTCGTCAACCCCATCAGCAGCTACACCAGCCTTTGGCGCCGCTCCGGCGAGGTGATGCAGGTATCGCCCAAGGCCATCGGGCTGGTCCGCTCTCGTGCGGAGGAATGGCTCGGCATCTCCTTCGGCGCCATCGAACCGGCTCTCGCGGCACGGGACTTCACCAGCCGGTTGCTCGTCGTCCACGACGAGAACGACCCGGAGTCGCCGATCGCCGACAGCGAGGCGCTGGTGGCGACCTGGGGGCAGGCCGAGCTGATGCGGGTGCGGGACCTGGGCCACACCAAGGTGCTGCGCGACGACGCCGTGGTCCGCCGTGCCGTCGGCTTCCTGACGGCGGACGACGCGGCGGGTGATGGAGCGGCGGGCCGGTGACGCTCCCCGTGGCCGCTCACGCGACCGCCGCACTCGGCGCCTTCCTGGTCGTCGGGTTCCTGGGACGCCGGCTCGCCCGCCGGATCGGGCAGCCCGGCGTCGTCGGCGAGATCGCGTTCGGCATGCTGCTCGGGCCGGCGGTCCTCGGCCTGGCCTGGCCGAAGGCGCAGTCCGCCGAGCGCCTGTGCGCCCGGTGGCCCTGGCTGGTGGCCGTCGTCCTGGGCGTCTGCGTGCTCCAGGCGGCGGACGTTACGGAGTCCCGGGGGCTCACCGCGATCTTCGGCGCGTTCGTGGTGGGGCTGATGATCCCGCCCGACTCGCCGCACTGGGACGCACCGGTCCGCTGGGTGTCCACGCTGGGCCTGTGGCTGGTGCCGGTCTTCTTCATCGCCACCGGGCTGACGATATGGACGGCCTCGGGCGGCATCCCCTGGCTGGTGGCGATCCTGGCGACGGTCCTGGCCGTGCTCTCCAAGATCGGCGGCGGTTACGCGGTCTCCCGCCTGGGCGGGGAGGGGCGCGCCGAGGCGCTTCGCGTCGGCGTCATGCTCAACACCCGGGGGCTCACCGAGATCGTCCTGCTCCAGGCCGGGTACAGCGCCGGAGTGCTCACCTCCGGCGCTGTATCTGGCGCTGCTGGTGATGGCGGTGGTCACCACCTCGATGACCGGCCCGCTCCTGTCGCTGATCGACCGCCGCCAAGGGGCGGACGCGCCGCCGGCGCCCCGGAAGGGCGAGCAGGATCTGAACGAGGACGCCACGGCCACCGCGAAGTTGGGCGCCCATCGGGAGAGGTCGTCGACGACCTGTGCCATGAGGCGAGCCCAGGCCAGGTACTGCGTCGTCTCCTCGTCGTGCGGGGCCGCCGGACCAGACTCCGGAAACAGTCGGCCTTCGGCACGTCGCGAGCGACTTCTTCCGACATGGTCATGCCATTACCCTCACCATCGCGTCGAGACCGCGGTGCTGGACCTGTGCTGGGGCCAGTTCGGCCTCGTAGGTCACCCAACAAAGCTCCGGGGCACGCTCCTTCACGATCCGGAGCACCTCAAGACAACCCCCCAGCGGTGGGACGTTGTGGTTGTCGAGCAGCAGTCGCCGGTCGCCGTACCGGACCTCGCTCAGTCCGGCGATGTGCGCCACCCGGACGGCCTCGAACGGCACCCGGTCCACCTCGAGGCCCTCGTTGACGCACGCAGCGTAGAAGTGCCCGATGTCGAAGCAGAGCGTCGCTCCGCGCTCGGCCAGTTCCTGCATGAACTCGCGGGGACTCAGATCGCCGCCGTGGGTGAGGCTGAAAGGGTTCTCGGCATGGACCGGGGCACCCAGCTCCGCCGACAGCCCCTGGACGTTGCGGGCGACGCGTCCGGCGACCTCGCGGTCGAGCAACGCGGGGCGGAACCAGAGGTTTCGCTCCCCTCGCCCGCCCAGCCTCCACAACCGAAGTCGGTGACCATGTAGCGCGGCTCGGTTCCCGCGTGGTTCTCCGCGATCAGCCTGGCCTCGTCCTTGATGTCGAGGACGTCGGGCAATTCGACCGACACGAGGTGCCGGGTCATGTCGCTGACGATGCCCTCTTCGAAGAGGCGCCGCATGCCGGGGTCGTTCGCCGGCGGGTAGTGGCCGCCGTACTCGACATAGGAGACCCGCCGGTACACGGTGTCGTCCAAGTGGCCCAGAGCGGGCACGAAGTCGGAGACGCTGATCCCGATCCTGGTCAATTCTTCCCCCCGATCCATTCGTGCCGCAGCAGTCCGAAGATCAGCTCGTCGACGCGCTGCCCGTCGCGCTGGATGTTCTCCCGCATGACGCCCTCGCGTACGAAGCCCACACGCTCGAACAGCCGCACGGAACGTGTGTTGTCGGCGAAGACCTCCACCGTGATCCGGTCGAGATCGAGCACGTCGAAGGCGTGGTCGACCGCCTGCACGACCGCCAGATGCCCGTAGCCGCGCCCCCACAGGTCCTTCTCGCCGATGACGATGCCCAGCCGGCACCGCCGGTGAGCCCGTTCGATGAGCGCCAGGTGGAGGAAGCCGATGGGCTCCGCACGGCCTGCGAGCCCGATCGCGAGGTGGACGATGTCGTCACTGGGGCACATCCAGCGCTCGAGCGTCGCGGCGACCTGCTCACGGGTGTACGTGCGGGTCCCGTCGTCGCTGAGCCGCTGGATCTCGACGTCGTTCTTCCACCGCAGCAGCGGTTCGAGGCTCGCCGACGTGTGGGGCCGCAACTCGACGGCGGCATCGGTCACCTGGGCCGCCAGCCTCTCATTCATCGCGTCTTTCGCTCCTTGACGAGTTCATGGATACATCGCATCGCGATCTCGGCAGTCGCACGGTGGGCGGGATCGGGCACGATCTCCGACACGTCGGCGCTCACGACGGTGCAGTTGTCCGCGATCCAGGCCATCACGCGTCTGACCTGCTCCGGGGAGGCTCCTTGCTCCCCGTGTTCGGCACGTACACCGGATCGAGGACGTCGACGTCCAGGCTGACGTGCACCTTCCTTCCTCTCAGTGTGGACAGCGCCCCCGGGTCGACGTCGCGGACGACCGTGACGGGGCCGCCGGGACCGTAGGCATCGTCGTAGGTCGTCCATGCCCTCGCGCCCACATTGACCACCTCGCGGAAGTCGCCACCGGCGGCGAGCGCCGCCACGAAGTTGCCATTGTGCACCTCGCCGGATCCGTCGAGATGGAAACCCAGGTCCAGATGGGCGTCCAGGTAGACGTAGGTCAGATCCTTGTGCCGTGCGGCCGCGGTGGCGGCCACCGGATAACTGACCGTGTGGTCGCCTCCGATGACGACGGGGACATACCCGGCCGCGAAGGCCGTCGAGGAGATCTCGGAGATTCCGCGGACCACGTCGCCCACGTCGCCGGAGAGGACGCCCACATCGATGGCCGAGGGCCGGTACCGGCGGGTCCAGGGCCGCATCCGGGCGGACCAGCGCCGGACGAAGGTGGCAGCCCCGTCGGAGTTCTCGCCGAACCTCCGCGACGCCGTGCGCATTTCCTGATTCAGTGATCAGATCTCGAACGCCATCTGCTTCAATGTCACCGTTCTCCAGGGCTACCCCCTCTCGGGCATTCGGGCCAGCACCCAGCGTCAGATCGCACTTCTGACCTGGCGTTGCATTGTGAACGAGTACCGGGGTCTCACCGGCCAGCACATAGTACGTCCGGCGTCGACCCAGGCGTTCTCCGAGACGGACCAGAAGGGGTGCGTCGTCGTGGAGACCAGCGACGCGGTGTCGTCGCCGTTCCCGGTCGCGATGGTGAGGTCGACGAAGTGCTTGTCGTCCTCGGTGACGATGGCGCCGGCGACTTCGCGGACCGTGGTCTCGCCGGTCTCGGGGTCGGTGACGATGAGCTTGTCACCGGGCTCGACGTCCTCGATGGGCTTGGTCGTGCCGTCGGCTCCGAGGACCTTGGTGCCGGGTAGGAAGCTGTGCTTCGCACAAGCGACCGCTGCCGGCTCGCTCGACTTACCCCGCTTGGCCGCCTGTCTGACCTTCGCCTCTGCCGAGGCCAGCACATCCTTGGCCTTGCCGAGCGCCTTGGACGACCTCATCATGGCCGTGACCCCGCCGACGAGATCGTCGACCAGGCCGACGACTCTCTTGGCAAGTCTGGCGCCCTTGGCCCAGTCCCATGGAGCCCCGTACTTGGCGAGAATCTTGCCGACTATGCCGCCGGCGAAGCTGCCCGCGATGTTGAGGGCGGTCTCTCCACAGGAACCGAGGTCACCGGTGGAGAGACAGTCCAAGGCGGCGTCGATGCCGAGGATGTCACGAACGATCTTGACGATTTCCTTGGTCGCCTGGACCATGCGCTTCTTGGCCGAGGAGTACTGCTGCTCCGCCTGATTGACGTTCGCTTTAGCCTTGTTGGCGTCGGTCCTCGCCGGGCACGCCGACGGCGAGTACGGATTCGGTGGTGGAGGTCGCGCCGGACGGACGGTAGGGGGCCATGGCGAGCGACGTGGCGAAGCCGTCTCCCACTTCCTCGGCGCCGTTCACCGCGTCCGAGTCCTGACCGATGCCGAACAGCGGCTTGGGGGCTCCCGAGACGAGGGTATGGCTGAAGACGTCGGCGGCTCCGCCGAACGTCTTGGTTCCCAGTGCCTCACCCGGTGCACCGATGGTGAAGTGGGTGGGAGTGCTCGCCAGCGAAGCTCCGAAGCGGTCGTCCTGCTCTGCTGTCCCGGGCATGGGGCCGGCTGTTTCGACATCCTGATGGATCGTCACCACGGTCTGTGCGGTGGCGTGGACGTAGTACACCGCTCCGCTGTCCACCACGGTGCCCAGGTCCTCTCCGGGGTCGCCGATGAGCAGGTACGGCGAGCCGGCCGTGGTCTTGCCGGCCGAGAGCGCGTATCCGAGCCAGTCGTCCTTCTCCGCCGCTCCTCCCAGCACCGTGTCCGTGCCCTGGAGGTATTCCTTGGCCGCCGGGCCCGTGCCGAGCCCGGTCGTGGCCCCGTGGATGACCTGGACCAGTCCGGAGTCGGCGTAAGTCGCTGCCGACGGCGTGGTGACGGTGAGGTCCTCGTAGGGGATGCCGACCACGAGATCGCTGCAGCCGTCGAGGTTCGCGTCGTAGACCGCCAGTGAGAAGCCGAAGCGGTCGCCGGCTTCCACCGAACCGGGGACGCCGGGGGTGTCCTGGTCGAGGCGCAGCGTGCCCTTGCCTCCGCCGTAGACAATGTGCACTTCGCCCGCCTCGGCATTCCCCGCCACCGTGGCCTCGGGGTCGGCGATGGCGATGTCCCGCACGCCGTCACCGTTGAAGTCGCTGTCCACGCCGGACGGACATGCCGCCGCAGCAGCGGCGACGGATGTCAGCGCAGGGCTGGAGGCGCCGGCGAACGCCGCGCTCAGGACCATGGCGTCGACAGCTGCCCTGCCCCGTCCCCAGGCGCGGACGGGTTTCGTCCCGTGGGCGTTCTCCCCGCCGGGGGCAGGGGTCGATCTCGAAAGTCTGTACCGCACGTGTCTGTTTCCCACCCTGTGTTGTTCGCCGCCCGCGGTGTCTCTCGAGGAAGCGCCGCATCGCCTCCACAAGGATCACGTCCCCGCACAGCCCCTCGGGGCCGAGCAGGAGCCGCCCTTCCGTCTCGGTCAGCACGGACGACAGCCCTCGGACGTGTTCCAGGAACCGGGTCAGTGTGTCGTCGACGGAGGAGTGCTCTCCGGGCCAGCCCGGCCCGAACATGGCCCGGCTCGCGTCGAACCAGCCAGCCCGGGTCGGTACGCGGAGATTCTTCAAGACGGGTGCCCTGCGGCCCCCGGTCTCCAGTGCGTGGGAGACCGCGCAGGCGTAGCGCAGACATGCGATACGCACGTCGTCGTCCATGCCGTCCGCGCTCAGCGCGGAGGCGACGATCTCGAGCACCCGGTCAGCCCCGTAGTCGTGGACGAGGTTCGCGGTCCTGAGCCACTTGCGGCCCTGGACTCTGCGCTTGCGGCCCTTGCCGGACCAAGCGATGCCCTCGTGCACGAAGTGCAGGCGGTCAGACAGCGCGTCGGGCAGGGGTGGCAGGGAGCCGCCCTGCGGGGCATCACGGTCGAAGAAGACTCCTTCCCCGCCGGCTGGTGCCGTCGTCGACCGGGAACTGATGATGATTCGCTTGCCGGCCAGAGCCGACCCGTCGGGGAATGCCTGGGAGAGGTCGTAGTAGAAGTCCACGCCCACCATCCGGGATCGAAGCGGTCGCGTACGGCGGCCTGGGCAAGCTGTTCCGCCCAGGCCGCGAGCCGCTCGGTGGGAGGTTCGAGGCGCCTGCCCACAGCCCTGGCCAGGAGTACCAACCGCCGCAGCCGGGTGGGGTGCAGCTTTGGGTCGACGAGATCCGTGACCCCAGTGACAGCAACCTCCTGCGGGGTGCAGACCGTCCAGAGCACAGTCGCGCATTCCCGCCCGAACGGACGTGCCGTCGCCCGGTCGACCCCGGCGCTCGCACCAGAAGTGACGACGGTCTGGCTCATGACCGCCGGGCATCCGGGACCCGGCGGGCCCATGGGACACCCGATCGGAGCACCGGTGAACTGGTGAAATTCGAGGTGTCACCGCCAGTCGTATGGGCCGTCGATGGTGGCAGGCTCCACCATCGAGTCAACCGGGAGGAACGGAGAACCGATGGCGCAGGACCTGCAGGAAGCCGCGTCGGCCGAGCCGGTGGGCAACAGGCGCATCAATGCCGGTGTGAGGCTCATGGGCTGGCTGACGACCACGGACCACAAGGTCATCGGCAATCTCTACATGGTCACCGCGTTCGGGTTCTTCCTGCTGGGCGGAGTGTTGGCCATGCTTATGCGAGCGGAGCTGGCCCGGCCAGGACTTCAGATTGTCAGCGCGGAACAGTACAACCAGCTGTTCACGATCCACGGCACCGTCATGATGCTGCTGTTCGCCACGCCGATGTTCGGCGGCTTCGCGAACGCCATCATGCCGCTGCAGATCGGCGCGCCCGACGTCGCCTTCCCTCGCCTGAACGCGCTCACCTACTGGCTCTTCCTCTTCGGCGGAATCATCGTGGTGTCCGGATTCGTGGTGCCCGGCGGCGCGGCACACTTCGGCTGGTTCGCCTACGCTCCGCTGAACAGTGCCGTCTTCTCGCCCGGCGCCGGCGGAGACCTCTGGACCATGGGCCTGGTGCTGTCGGGGATCAGTACGACCCTGGCATCGGTCAATTTCATCACTACGATCGTCTGTCTGCGCGCCCCCGGTATGACCATGTTCCGGATGCCGATCTTCACCTGGAACATTCTGTTCACCTCGATCCTCGCGCTGCTCGCGTTTCCGGTGCTCGCTGCCACGCTGCTCGTCCTCGAAGCCGACCGGAAGTTCGGGGCGCATGTTTTCGACTCCGCCAACGGCGGGGCACTGCTGTGGCAGCACCTGTTCTGGTTCTTCGGCCATCCCGAGGTCTACATTGTCGCGTTGCCCTTCTTCGGAGTGGTGAGCGAGATCATTCCATCGTTCAGCCGGAAGCCTATGTTCGGGTATTTCGGAATGGTGATGGCCACGATCAGCATCACCATGCTCTCGGCGGTTGTCTGGGCCCACCACATGTTCGCGACGGGAGCCGTTCTCCTTCCCTTCTTCTCCGCCATGTCATTCATCATCGCCGTGCCCACCGGCGTCAAGTTCTTCAACTGGATCGGCACCATGTGGCACGGCAGCCTCTCGTTCGAGACACCCATGCTCTGGGCGATCGGCTTCCTCGTGACATTTCTCCTCGGCGGCCTCAGCGGGGTGCTGATCGCCTCACCCCCGCTGGACTTCCATCTCACCGATTCATACTTCATCGTCGCCCACCTCCATTACGTGCTCTTCGGAACAGTGGTCTTCGCGATGTTCGGCGGCTTCTACTTCTGGTGGCCCAAGTTCACCGGACGCATGCTGAATGAACGCATCGGCCGTATCCATTTCTGGACCTTGTTCGTCGGCTTTCAGCTCACCTTCCTGGTCCAGCACTGGCTGGGGGAGGCCGGAATGCCCCGGCGTTACGCCGACTATCTCGCGGCGGACGGCTTCACCCTGCTCAATACGATCTCGTCCGTCGGCTCCTTTGCGCTGGGCCTGTCGACGCTGCCGTTCCTGTACAACGTGTGGCACACCAGCCGTTACGCACCGAAGGTCGAAGTGGACGACCCGTGGGGGTTCGGCCGTTCCCTGGAGTGGGCGACCTCCTGTCCACCCCCGAGGCACAATTTCCGGGCTTTGCCCCGTGTACGTTCCGACTCGCCGGCCTTCGACCTGCACCACCCCCTGAAGGAGAAGCCGGGCCTCGGCCGAGGCGGGTCCCACTCCATTTCGGGCGCCGAGGAGGAGTCGGGCGAATGAAGACCGAGGCCATTCTCTTCGCCGGAGTCGCGGCGTTCTTTCTCGTGACCGATGTTCTCTACGCCGTGTGGTCCCACGATCCGACAGGCACGGCGGCGCTTACCATCTCGTTCCTCATGGCGCTGCTGGTCACGTTCTTCTTCGCCACCAACTACCGGAGGAAGGGGCTGCGCCCCGAGGACCGCAGGGACGGGCAGATCCATGAGCGGTCCGGTCCGGTGGACTTCTTTCCTCCGCACAGCATCTGGCCGTCGCTGACAGCCGCGGGGATGGCCCTGCTCGCTCTCGGTGTGGTGTTCGGTCTATGGCTCTTCCTGATCGGGCTGGGCGTGGTCCTGGCGGGGGTGTTCGGAATGGTCTTCCAGTACGCGCGTGCGCAGGGCTGAGGGCGGTTCTCGGCCCTCGGGCCCGCGGACCGGCTCCGGCGGCGCCGTCCGCTCGGCGATCCGGGACCGTTGCTCGTCCGTGGCGGGCAGTTCCACGAGGTCCCTGTAGTACCACCCGCTCAATACGGTCCGAAGCCGTCGCCGACGCGAGACCGGGCCCTCCCCGGGGAGCTCCAGGGGCGTCGGGACATCACGCATCAGGATGCGGTAGCGGGCTGTCGGGCTCAGGCCGCGGTGGCTCTCCGAGAGGTCGCCGTTCATCGATTGGGTCACCTGGCCGGTCTCCTCGCCCTCGGTCAGCCGACGGCGGTCCCGCATCTGAAGGGCGAGGCAGAGGCGTTTGGTCAGCGCGAACGCCAGGAGCGGGGCGGCGATCAGCGCGATCCTGAGGATCCAGGTCATGACCTGGACCGAAACCCTGAACGAGAAGGCGACGACATCGTTGCCGCCGGCGACCAGGAGAACGGCGTAGAAGATGATGGCCGCCACGCCGAGCCCGGTACGGGTTGGCCGGTTGCGCGGCCGGTCGCACAGATGGTGTTCCCTGCGGTCGCCCGTCACCCACTTCTCGAAGAAGGGATAGAGGAACAGCACCGTGAAGACCACGCCTGGCAGCACGAGCGCCGGAATGAACACATTCCACATGATGGTGTGCCCCGCGATGTTGGTCTCCCATGGCGGCATCAGCCGGAGCGCGCCCTCCAGGAACCCGACATACCAGTCCGGCTGTGCGTTACCAGAAACCTGGTCGGCACGGTAGGGGCCGTAGTTCCATACGGGGTTGATCTGGGCGAGCCCTCCCAGCAGGGCCAGTACGCCGAACACCATGAGGAAGAAACCTGTGGTCTTCGCGGTGAAGTGCGGGAACGCCGGTGAGCCGACGGCGTTCTTGTTGGTCTTCCCCCGCCCCGCCCAGTGGGTGTGTTTGAGGTAGACCACCAGCATGAGATGAACGGTGATCAGCGCCACGATCAGGCCGGGCACGAGCAGGATGTGCACGGCGTACAGACGAGGGATCACGTCATTGCCCGGGAACTGTCCTCCGAAGACGAACAGCTCCACGTACGTTCCGACGACAGGGATCGACCCCACAATGGTGGCCGCCGTCCTCAGGCCCGTACCGGACAGCAGATCGTCGGGCAGCGAGTAGCCCGCGAATCCTTCGAGGAGCGCGAGTACGAACAGTGTCACGCCCACGATCCAGTTGGCCTCCCGCGGCTTACGGAAGGCGCCGGTGAAGAAGATCCGCAGCATATGGACGGCGATCGCGGCGACGAACACCAGTGCTGCCCAGTGATGGATCTGACGGATCAGCAGGCCTCCGCGCACGTCGAAGCTGATGTTGAGGGTGGTGGTGTAGGCCTGTGTCATCCTCACGCCCTGCAGGGGCGCATAGGAACCGGTGTAGACGCTCTCCATCATGCTCGGGTCGAAGAACAGGGTGAGGTACACGCCGGTGAGGACCAGGACCACGAACGAGTAGAGGGCGATCTCTCCGAGGAGAAAAGACCAGTGGTCGGGAAAGGCCTTGCGCAGCAACTGCCTGGTCAGCTCGCTGACGGGCAGGCGCGCATCCATCGCACCGTATCCACTGACCGCCGCCTTCCCGGCCCGGGTCTTCAGCTGCGCCTTACGTTTCCGCAGGGGCATGCACCACTCTCCCGTCGATCTCCCTTCCGCCACCCGTCCCTTATTGTTCCGGTTCGCCCTTTACGGGTAACGCATTACTCGAAGGGATTACGCAGAATCGCGGTATCGGCACCTGATCGGCCGACCTGGCCCTGGCGTACCGGGTGGGACCGCGCTGGTGCGCCGGGCCCACCCCGCAAGCGCTGTGCGAGTCCCCGCCGCCAAAAGGGGCGATGCCCGTCGCCTCGTCGCCCTCGACGCCATGGCTCCGTTCGCCCAACCGGCAATCTCCATAGGCGGTTGGCGGAACCTTGAACGTCGGCGACTCCCCCCGCATCCGCGAACATCCGGTCCGCGCCAGACGCCCCCACGACGGGAGCCCCCAGAACTCCGGCGCCCACGGCCGCCACGCCGCCGGCCTCGATCCGGTATCCGCACATGGGATACGAGGTGTGCACCACCGGGCGTGCAGTGATCCGCGGTTCAGATCACCCATGCGGGGCGACCAGGCCGCGGTCCGCCGGCGCGGCCGCCCCGCACGGCCGCCCCGCACGTGATGAAGACGGCCCACGAAATCGGCGCCGAGACCGTCGCATATCAGCCATCGGCCCGCGTCGTCCCCGCGGACCTATGGCGCTCCGCACCGCGCGCTATGCGCAAGGAAGCCGGCCACCTGGCCGAAGCCGTCGGCGTGGTCGCCGTCAGTTGACCAGGGACACGCAGGGACAGGGGGACAATCTGGCCCCCTTCTCTCGTGTCTGTCGCCCCTACGGTGACGCCTCCAGCCAGCACCTACCGACGCGCCCGTCCACACCTGGCCGGTTGGCTGACCGGTCCCCCCGCCGAGGGTTCAGGCGCGCGCCCTGCGGGCCGACATCCATGCGTAGACCAGGACACCCGCGAAGAGGAACAGCACGCCCTGGTAGACGGCGGCGTAGCCGGAGCCCGCCAGGAGCCACATGGAGAAGCCGAAGGCGGCCAGCGCGAGCACGGCGTCGCGGGCGAGGCGAGCCGGGCGGGCCCGGTCGCCCTGCCCCGAGACGAGGAAAACCCACCCCCCAATTGCCGGTCGGTCTTAAATGCGTTGCGCGACAGCCGGTACATGCCTCAATGCTGGTCGCAGCAGCGGATCACGACCGAGAGGAACACCGAGATGACCACGGCCGAAGCCGCCTCAGCCCACGCCGGTGGACTGCCGCTCCAGTCGGCCCGCACCAGGCGTTTCTCGCTCGGGGTGCCCCGGCAGTTCACCGTGTCGCCCGACGGCGGGCGGGTCCTTTTCGTCAGGACGACGGGCGGCACCGACCCGGTGAGCCGCCTGTGGCTGCACGAGGACGGCGGTGAGCGGATACTCGCCGACCCGCCCGCCCTGCGGCGCGGAGACGCGGACCCCGGCGAGGTACCGGCAGAGGAGCTGGCACGCCGGGAGCGGGCCAGGGAGATGTCGACCGGAGTGGTGTCGTACGCGACGGACGCCGAAGTCCGGCTCGTCGCCTTCGCCCTCCAGGGCGAGCTCTGGGTGGTACGGACGGACGGTGGCACCCCGCGCCGGGTCGCCACCGCCGGACCCGTGGTCGATCCGCGGCCCTCGCCCGATGGCACCTTGATCGCGTACGTCTCCGGGGGCGCACTGCGGACTGTGCGGAGCGACGGGACCGACGACCGGCCGGTGGCCGTACCGGAGGAGCGGAAGGGACACGTGACGTACGGGCTCTCCGACTATGTGTCGGCCGAGTCGCTCGGGCGCCCACGCGGCTACTGGTGGTCCCCCGACAGCGATGCGCTGCTGGTGGCACGCGTGGACACCTCGATGGTCCGGCGCAGGTACATCAGCGATCCGGCGAATCCGGAGCGTCCGCCGCGCGCGGTGGCGTACCCGGCGGCGGGCACGGCGAACGCGGAGGTGTCGCTGCACCTGGTGCGGGTGTCGGGCGAACGGGTCGCGGTGCGGCTGCCCACGGCCGCAGGCGAGGACCACCCGCAGGGGACGTGGACGGACCCGGCGTTCGAGTATGTCGCCACTGCCGCGTGGGACCGGCACGGTCCGCTGGTCTCCGTACAGACGCGTGATCAGCGCTCGGTGTACGTTCTGGCGGTGGATCCGGCCACGGGAGAGACCCGGACTCTGCACCGCGCCCACGACGCCGCATGGGTCGCCCTCCGGCCGGGTACGCCGCTGCGCCTCGCCTCCGGGGCGCTCGTCGTCCCCGCTCAGCCCGGCGGCGACACCCAGGGGCTGGACATCGACGGCCGTACGACACCGCCGGGACTGGAGGTCCGTGAGGTCGTCGGCACCGTCGGTGAGCGGGTGTTCTTCACCGCGAGCGAGGAGCCGACGGATATCCATGTCTGGTCGTACGCGGCGGGGGCAACCGGCGACGGTCCCGTACGCATCAGTGGGACGCCGGGTGTGCACACGGCCACGGCAGGCGGCCCCGCGCTCGTACTGGACAGCAGGACCCCGGACGGGCAGACGGTGTCGGTGCTGCGCGACGGTGCGCCGGCGGGGCGGATCGGAGTCCTCGCCGAGACTCCCGTGGTCACCCCGCGGCCCCTCGCACTGAGCCTGGGCGAGCGGGAGCTTCGCAGCCACCTGTACCTGCCGTCCTGGCACCGCCCCGGCGACGACCGTCTGCCCGTGCTGCTCAGCCCGTATGCGGGCCACGGCATGCAGTTGGTCCTGCAGGCGCGCGGCTGGTGGACCGCAGTCGCCCAGTGGTTCGCCGAGCAGGGGTTCGCGGTGCTGGTCACGGACGGGCGTGGCACTCCGGGGCGCGGCGAGGCGTGGGAGAAATCCGTGCGGGGCGACCGGCTGACGGCTGTCCTGCGGGATCAGATGGACGCGTTGCACGCAGCGGTCGCGCAGTATCCCCAACTGGACCCGGGGAGGGTGGCGATGCGCGGCTGGTCGTTCAGCGGCTATCTCGCGGCCGCGGCCGTACTGCGTCACCCGGACGTGTTCCACGCGGCGGTCGCGGGCGCCGCACCGACCGACCGGCGGCTGTACGACACCCACTGGGAGGAGCGGTTTCTCGGCCATCCGGAGGTGGACCCGGAGACGTACGAGCGCAATTCGCTGCTGGCCGAGGCACACCGGCTGACGCGGCCGCTCATGCTGGTCCACGGACTCGCCGACGACAATGTGACCGTCGCCCACATGCTGCGGTTCTCCGCCGCGCTGCTGGCGGCGGGACGACCGCACACGGTGCTGCCGCTCTCCGGGGCGACCCACCTGGTCACCCAGGAGGAGACGGTCGCCCATCTGTTGGTCCTGGAGCGGGACTTCCTGAGGAAATCCCTCGGTCGTTGAACACGGGACATCGACCGCGCGTATCCCTGGTCGAAGCCATGAACAACGCGGAAGGGAATGCCAGCATGAGCACATCGCAGGAGCAGGAGGTCCGTCCTGGGCGTCGCACCGTCGTCGCAGCCGCCGGTGCCGTCGGAGTGGCCGCCGTACTCACCGCGTGCGGCGGCTCGAAGGACTCGGGCGGCTCGGCCGCCGTCGAACAGGCCGGTGCCGGCGGTGCTGCGGGCGTCCTGGCGAAGACCGCCGACATCCCCGAGGGCGGCGGGAAGGTCTTCGCCGACAAGGGTGTCGTCGTCACGCAGCCGAAGGCCGGGGAGTTCAAGGCGTTCTCGTCGAAGTGCACGCATCGGGGGTGCGCGGTGTCGAGCGTCTCGGGCGGCACGATCAACTGCCCGTGTCACGGCAGCAAGTTCGACGCCGCGACGGGCAGTGTGTCGGCGGGCCCGGCCACCGAACCACTGCCCGCCGCGTCGATCAAGGTCGAGGGCGACTCGATCACGCTCGCCCCGTAGGTCAGGACCTGGCCCTCCGGGGGCTCTGCCAGCAGCCCAGCACGTCCTGCGTGGTGGTGACGGTGGCGACGAGGGCGAGCGTGTTACGGATCATCGCGGGGGTGTAGTCGGCGGGCACCCCCGCGATGGCGTCGGACGGCACGACCGCCGTGTACCCGAGGTTCACCGCGTCGAAGACGGCGTTGGGGATGGCGACATTGGCCGAGACGCCGGTGACGACGAGGGTGCGGCAGCCGAGATTGCGCAGCAGCGCGTCCACATCGGTGCCGGCGATGGGCGAGAGGCCGTGCAGCCTGCGTACGACGATGTCCTCGTCGGCCACCTCGATGGGCGCGGCGATCCGGACCGCCGTGGTGCCGGAGTGCTGCTGCACGGGCAGGCGCCCGGCGGCCCGGAAGAGGCGGGCGTTGTGGTTTGCACCGCGTCCGTCGGGGCGCCGTTCGGCGACCGCGTGCAGCACCTGGACACCGGCCTCGTGGGCGGCTGCGACCAGCCGGGCGACATGCTGGAGGGCGCCGGATCCGCGCGCCTCCTCGGCGAGTTCGGGCAGTGCGCTGTCGGGGCCCACGACGCCCTGCTGGCACTCGACCGTCAGAAGCACGGTGGTGGCCGGATCGAGCTGCTCGGCGAGCTGTTCCCTGGACGGCACGGCTGCCCCTCTCGGTGGCTCTTGGTGTCTGCCGGCGGTCTTTCTGCTGACGGCCGGGCGCGCGAGGCTAATGGCCATTGCGCCAGGAGGGAAGAGGCTCCATGATTTCTGACACCCGGTCAGCTAATTGGAAGGGGCTCCCCATGGCCGTCATTCAGCGACGGGGCCGTCGGATCATGATGACGGACGCGGAACGCGACACGTACCTCGCGGAGCAGCGCACCTGCCGGGTCGCCACCGTCTCCGCCGACGGTCGCCCGCACATCGGCGCACTCTGGTTCACCTGGGACGGCACCTCGCTCTGGCTGTATTCGATCACCCGGTCCCTGCGCTGGTCACAGCTGCGCCAGGACCCGAAGATCGCGGTGGTCGTCGACGACGGGGTGGAGTACGGAGAACTGCGTGGCGTCGAGCTCTCGGGCGAGACAGCCTTCGTCGGCGAGGCCCCTCGTACCGGCGAAGCATGTCCCGAACTGGACTTTCCGGAGCGGCTGTTCGCGGCAAAGTACTTCGGGATGGACGTGATGCCGCACGACGGGCGGCACGCGTGGCTGCGGCTCACCCCGGAGGCGATCACCTCCTGGGACTTCCGGAAACTGGCAAACCCGGCCTGATTCCACCGCCCCGCCGTCACGAGGTCAGGCCGCACCGTCCCCGTTCAACGGAGCGTCGAAATCCCGGCCCGCCACACGCAGGGCCACAACCGCCGCCCTGATCGACGGGCGGCGGTCCGCGTCCGCCCGCCACACGGCGTGGACGTGCCGTCTCATCTTCTGCCGCACGGGCACGAGCCGCACCCCGTCCGGCACAGCCCCCCGCCCCAGCCGGGGCGCCACGCAGACGCCCACCCCGGCGGCGATCAGCGCGAGCTGGGTGTGGTGTTCGCCCGCGAGATGAGCGATGCGCGGCTCAATTCCCTTGGAGCGCAGCGTGAACATCAGCCAGTCGTGACAGAACTCGCCCTCCGGCCAGGAGATCCAGTCGTCGTCGGCGAAGTCCTCCAGATCCACTTCCGTCCGGTCCGCGAGCGGGTGACCGGCCGGCATCGCGATGTCCGGTGCGTCGTCGAGCAGTTCGGCCATCGCCAGACCGCCGGGGACCGGCAGCCTCTTGTTGCTCCAGTCGAGCACCACCGCCAGGTCGATATCGCCCCGCATCACGGCACGGATACCGATTTCCGGCTCCAACTCGGTGGTGCGCACCTTCAGTTCGGGGTGGTCCGCGCGCAGCGTGGCAAGCGTCGCCGGGAACAGTCCGCGCGCTGCGGTCGGAAACGCGCCGAGCCGGATCTCGCCCACCACCTCTCCGCGCTGGGCCTCGATGTCGGACTGTGCCAGCTCGACCTGGGACAGGATCCTTGCGGCATGGTCAGCGAGCAGCTGCCCCGCGTCGGTGAGCCGGACCCCGCGGCCGTTCCTGGCGAGGAGCTGCTGCCCCACTTCGCGCTCCAGTTTGGCCAGCTGCTGGGAGACTGCCGACGTGGTGACATGCAGGCCCTCGGCCGCGCCGCTCACCGAACCGAAGCGGGCGAGGGCGTCCAGGGTGCGCAGACGCTCGAGGTTCAACATGTAAGCGATGCTACGCAAAGACTTGCATAAAGTCTCACTTGTCCTACGCGGTTGAATTCGTCATCGTTGTCCTCATGACCGCCCCCACCGCGACCGCCGCCCCCATCCGGGCGACCGGTGTTCCCGCCCCCTCCTCCGCACGCCGCCCCGCACTGGACTGGCGGATCCGCTTCGCGGCGCTGTCGCTCATCTGGGGCTTCAGCTTTCTCCTGATCAAGGTCGGCACCGAGGCGTACGCCCCGTTCCAGGTGACGCTCGGCCGGCTGCTGTCGGGAACGGCGGTGCTGGCCGTCGCCATGGCGGTGCGTCGTGAGCGGCTGCCGCGCACCGCCCGCACCTGGGGCCATCTCGCCGTCGCCGCGTTCTTCCTCAACGCGCTGCCGTTCTCGCTCTTCGCCTACTCCGAATTGACCATCCCGTCGACACTGGCCGGCATCTGCAACGCCACCTCGCCTCTGTGGGGCATGGCGCTGTCCCTCGTCGCGCTCTCCGAGGACCGGCCGACCCGTCGCCGCGTGGCGGGACTCGGCCTCGGCTTCCTCGGTGTACTGACGGTGCTGGGCGCCTGGCAGGGCTTCTCCGGGCTGGACTTCAGCGGCACGGCGATGGCGCTCCTCGCCTCCCTCAGCTACCCGGTCGGCTGGATCTACGTCCGCAGGACCCTGGCAGGCAGCGGGTCGTCCACCCTCGCCCTGACCGGCAGCCAGCTCTTCCTCGGCACCATGCAGATCGCCCTGGTCACCCCTCTGTTCACGTCGGCCCCGGAGGGCTTCCCCCTGCTGCCGACGCTCGCCGTCGCCGCACTGGGGGCGCTCGGTACGGGCCTTGCGGTGCTGATGCAGTACGGCCTGGTCGAGGAGGTCGGACCGACGACCGCGCAGATGGTCACGTACTTCATTCCGGTCATCGCCACCGCGGCCGGGGTCGCCCTGCTCGGCGAACAGCTGACCTGGAACACCCCGGTCGGCGCCCTGATCGTCCTGGCGGGCGCCGCCCTGACCCAGAGCAGGGCCCGCAAGCCCAAGTCCTGACCGCTCGCCCCGTCCCGTCGGACCACCGCGTCCCAGCCCGAACCGCTCGCCCCGTCCCGCCGGACCACCGAACGCCACCCGGCTCAGCCGTAATTCATCGGGCGGAGCGGTCCCGCCGCTGCCGCCACCGCATCCGCCAGCGGCTCGATGTCGGCCGCAGTGAGCGGTGACACGGTGAGCCGGACCCCCTGCGGTGCGGTGAGCCGGAACCGCGCCCCGGGCGCCACCGCCCAGCCCGCGCCCAGCAGCCGGGCGACGGTCCCGGTCTCGTCGCTCACCGGCACCCACACATTCATACCGCTGCGGCCGTGCGCCTCGACACCGCGCTCCTTCAGCGCCCGGACGAGCGCGTCCCGCCGCTCCCCGTACGACCGGGCGACCGCGCCGGTGTCGACGGCGCCCGAGGTCAGCAGGTGCGCCACCGCCCGCTGCAGGAGCCTGCTGACCCAGCCGGGTCCCAGCCCCTGCCGCCCCAGGACCCGGTCGACCGTGACCGCGTCCCCGGTCAGCACGGCAACCCGCAGATCGGGCCCGTACGCCTTGGCGACCGACCGCACGAACGCCCACCGGTCCGTGACACCCGCCAGCGGATGCAGCGGCAGATCGACGATGGCGTGCCCGTGATCGTCCTCGATCAGCAGCACTCCGCGGTGACCGGCGAGAACGCGGCGCAACTCCTCGGCGCGCGCCGCCCCGACAGCGGCACCTGTCGGGTTCTGCGCGCGGTCCGTCACCACGAGCGCACGGGCACCGGCGCTCAGCGCCCCTTCGACGGCGTCGGACAGTGGCCCCTCGTCGTCCACGGGGATCGGCACGGGACGCAGACCCAGCGCCGGTACGAGATCGAGCAGGGAGCCCCAGCCGGGGTCCTCGACGGCGACCGCGTCACCGGGCTTGAGATGAGCGACCAGCACCCGCTCGATCGCGTCCAAGGATCCGGAGGTGACGGCCACGGGCCCGGCCGGCACCCCGTCGGCGTCGAGGGCGGCGCGTGCCAGAGCGGCGAACTCCGGGTCCACCGGCACTTCTCCGTACATCCCCGGCCGCTCCGCATACGCCCGCGTGACCGCCGCGAACGCCTCGTCCAGTGGTGGCAGCAACGCCGGATCAGGGTTCCCCTCTCCCAGATCGCGCGCCCCGGGCGGCGCCTCGACCCGGAGCGAGCCACGCGCCGTACTGGCGGGGCGCGGACGCACCCGGCTCCCCCGGCGACCGGCCGTCTCGATCACCCCGCGCTCGCGAAGGGTGCGGTAGGCGGCCGCAACCGTATTCGGATTGACCTCCAATTGGGCGGCCAACTCCCGCATGGGCGGCAGCACTTGCCCGGGCGCAAGCTCGCCCGACCCGACCGCTCGCTCGACACTCGCGGCAATCTCCGATGCACGCCGCCCGACGATTCGATACTCTTCTAGCACAAACACGATTATGCACTAGTGCAATGGAGTTGGCCATGCCGGACACCGCACCGCCGCAGACCACGGGCCCGAAGGCAGCAGCCGCGTACGAACCGACCGCGCGGACGGTCCCGACCCGTGGCCGCGAGCGCGCCACGTACGACCGGGAGCTGGTCCACTCGGTGCTCGACGAGGCCTACCTCTGCCATCTCGGCTTCATCCGCGACGGCGCGCCCGTCGTCCTGCCGACGCTCTTCGGCCGGGTCGGCGAGCAGCTGTACATACACGGCTCGACCGGCTCGCGGCCGCTTCGGCAGGCAGGCGAGACAGACCCCGGCCTGCCCGTCTGCCTCACGGTGACACATGTCGACGGGCTGGTGCTGGCCCGCTCCGCCTTCCACCACTCGATCAACTACCGCTCCGTGGTGGTCCACGGCATCGCCCGCACAGTGACCGACCCGGAGGAGCGGCGTACCGCGCTCGACGCGATCGTCGACCATGTCGTCCCGGGCCGGACCGCGGACTCCCGCCCGGCGAACGCCAAGGAGCTCGCCGCGACGGCCGTGATCCGGCTGGACCTCGACGAGGTGTCCGCAAAGGTGCGCACCGGAGGCCCGAACGACGATCCGGGCGATCTCGCGCTGCCGCACTGGGCGGGCGTCGTTCCGCAGGCCCGCGGCTACCGCGCGCCGCAGCCGTCGGACGACCTCGATCCGGCCATCGCGGTGCCCGACTATCTGACCGTTCTCTGATGCCCCCGGCACAGTCAGGCGGGAACGGCCGCCCGGCGGCGGGCGCTCGCCGCACTGCGCGTCTCGGCGACGGCGAGCCCCGCCACCGCCGTGAGGAGCAGCAGCGTGCCGACCACCGTGGCCGCGGTGAGCTGCTCCCGGAGCACGACGACAGCGATGACCGCGGCGCTCACCGGTTCGAGCAGCATGATCACGGACACCGTAGCGGCCCGCACCACCGCAGCGCCCGCGAAGTAGAGGGCGTAGGCGAGCGCGGTAGGGACGGCCGCCACGTACACCAGCAGCCACACCACCTGGGCGGCGTCCGCGGTGTGCGGCACAAGTCCTTCCGCAGCCGCCATCGGCAGCAGCCCGAGCGCACCGATCCCGAAGGCCCACGCGCTGGTGGCGAGCGGGTCCGAGCCGCCGCCGTCGCGGCCGAGCCACCGGGTCAGCAAGGTGATGGCGGCGTATCCGGAGGCGGAGAGCAGCGCCAGTGCGACCCCGGCAGGACGCACCGCAGCGCCTTCACCGCCGAGCACCAGCACGGCGAGCCCGGCGAGCGCGCCCAGCACCGCGGCGAGCCCCCCGCCGCCGAGCCGCTCCCCCATGGTCAGCCGTGCGCCGACGGCGATGAGTACGGGCCCGGCGCCGAGGGTGACGACGGTCCCGACCGCGAGACCGGTCGCTTCGACGGCCGCGAAGTACGCGCTCTGGAACAGGGTGAGGCCGACGCCGGTCCCGAGGATGCGCAGCAGACGGCGCCGCCGCGACTCGGCGGGGACGGCTGCGCGTCGTGGCCGCAGCACGAGCGCGGCGAGCAGCAGCACGAGACCGCCGACGCAGCGCCAGAACGAGAGGGCGAGAGGGCCGAGATCGCTGACCCGGAAGATCAGCGAGGCGGCAGCCCCTGCGGTCCCCCAGGCCACCCCGGCGACGATCAGATAGAACAGGCTCCGCCCGACGGGCAGGCGGGAAGCAGGATTCGGCACGTGCACTTCTCCTGAGGAAGACAGATGGTGGTCGCTCGGCTCGGCACGCGGGCAGCGACGACCCGCTCGGGGACTTCCCGAGCCCGGTCTTCGTCAGGAGTGGCGGCCCGCGTCAGGCGGCAGGCGGCGGAAGCACGGTGAGAGGCATGATCGGCACATTACGTGGCGGCACGGCGGGCGGACAACTCACCCTCGACGGCATCCCGACCGTCTCCCCCGCCCACCCCCGACGCGACGGGCCCGGAGGGGGCCTTGGGCGTCGACGACTGGGCGATGAACGCACCGATCAGCACCATGGCGCCGCCGATGAGCTGCGGCGCTGCGAGATGTTCCCCGAGCAGCACCCAGGCGAGCACGGTAGCGATGACCGCCTCCAGACAGGCGACGACACCCGCCACCGCAGGAGACAGCAGCCGCACCGAGATCACGCCGGTGACATAGGCGATCACGGTGGCGAGCAGCACGATCCAGCCGAGCAGCAACCAGGCGGGAACCTCCGTGCCGTTCATGCCGGTGCTGCCGCCGAGGACCGACCAGTCCATCCCCCAGGGCCGCGCCACCACCGTGAGGACCGCTGCACCGATCAGCAGTCCGTACGCGATGACGCCGACCGGATGCGGAGGCTCCGCGCCCGCCGCCTTGTCCCCGCTCCCCGGGTCGGAGAGGACGAAGTAGCCGACCTGGCAGCAGGCGGCACCGAGGGCGAGCAGCAGCCCGACGGCATCGAAGCTCAGCCCGGACCACACCTCGACCACGCAGGCGAGACCGCCGACCGCGAGAACGACGCCGACCGCGGCGGCCCGGGTGACGGGACGGCGCTGGACGAACCGGACCCAGCCGAGGACGAGCGCGGGCGCCAGATATTCGACGAGCAGCGCGACACCGACGGGTATACGGGAGATCGCGGCGAAATAGCAGGCCTGGACGCCCGCGACGGCGAGCAGTCCGAAGCCCAGGAGCAGCACGGGACGGCTGCGTACGAGATCCCGGTGGCGCCACGCCACGGGAAGCATGACGAGGGCGGCGCCCGCCACCCGTAGCCACACCACATGGAGCGGGTCGAGCCCTGCCTCGATCAGCGGCTTGGCCGCCACCCCGGAACCACCGAATGCGAACGCCGAGGCCAGGGCTAGTCCCAGGCCGGCGTTTCTCCCCTGAGACGCGTGCATCGGCACATCATGACAGCTGCCGTCATGAGCGTCACCCCGGTGACCACTGTCGCGCGCAACACTCCGATACCACCGTGGCCCCTGACCGGAGGACTACTGCATGCGCTCTCCGATCCGGGCGACGGCCAGGCCGTCCATGTAGTCGCGTACCCGCGTGATCAGTCCGTCCCGGATGTGGAGTATCAGCAGTCCGTGGATGGTGAAGTCGGGACCGTCGCGCCCGGCACATCGATGATCCGGCCGGCGAGCCGCACCGCATCGACACCGGCCCGCTCCAACACCTCGACAGCCCTGCATTCCGGGTCGGCGGCCAGTGCCGCGAGCAGATCGAGCCCGCCGGCCCGCACGTCCCCGCGCAGCTCCGCGCGCTCCCTGGCACCGGCCATCGCCGACAGAGCCGAGGGCGACCAGCCCTCCACCCCCGCGTCCCCTGCCTCGCCAGCCACCTGAGTGACGACCGCAACCGCGCCGGAGTCCTCCACGGCGCCCTGCCAGCGAAGCCCGTATCCGATGGAGCGCTGCACGAGGTAGCCGAGCACCTTCGCGAGCTGCGGTCCGCCCTCGAAGGCGGTGCGGACCTCGGGATCCGACTCGATGAGGGAATGCAGCAGATGAGCCGTGTCGATCTGCCGGTCGCCGTCACGCAGGGCGCGCCTGCGGGCACCTGTCACCACCGAGGCCAGCTCCACGGTGAGTCTGGCTCCGAGTTCAGCACGGTTCGGTGCGGGCTGCTGAGGAATCCGCGGCGTCCGGTTCTGCACACCTCTCACCCCATCAGTCCCGGGACGCCCGAGCATCCCCGGAGGGGCCCATTTACGCATCCCACCGAAGTTGGGGACACCAGAGCGGTTCCTCCTCCTTACGGATGAGATCTCGCCATTCGCGGATCCGATTGCCGGAAACAGCGCGCGCCGCCTTGCCCTGCACTCCCCGAGCAACCGCGAGCCGCCCCGTACACGTCCCCCACACCACGCGTACGGCGGTCGGAAAGGAGTAACAGAAGTGAGCTGCTTGGTCGCCCTGCCGGCGATCGACGGAACGGGAGTACGTCTACCGGGTCCACGCCCCCATGATATTTTTCGCGGTCCTGCAACGGGGACCGCTGGCCTCCGGGCCCGGCATGACTGTTGCCCCCCGTGACGCCCAGCCCGCCGACCTGTTCCGGGCGGCGTTCCACTGCCACGACGACGGCCCGCACCCCCGCACCTCCGACCGGTTCGACGCGGCGCCGATCTGGCGCACGGAGCGGACCCAGCAGATCTGACAGTTCATCAGTATTGAATGTTTTCGCCACTGCGGCTACGTTCCGCGACACCGTAACCCGACGAGAAGGGGTGGTCGCATGGCCGAAGTCAGTGCCGAAGCGCGTATCGAAGCGCCGGCCGAGAAGGTCTGGGCCCAGCTGACGGACTTCACCGCGTACGGCCAGTGGAACGCCACCCACACCAGCTTCCCCAAGGGCGGCCCGGCCACACTCGAACTCGCGGCCACCTACGAGGAGAACATGAAGCTCATGGGCTTCCCCGCCGAGGTGACCTGGACCGTGGCGGAGCTCGAGGCCGCCCGGCTGCTGACCACCAAGGGCAAGGGGCCGATGGGCGTCGCTCTGGCGATGCGTTACACACTGACACCCGACGGCGATGCCACCACGGTCCGGATCGACGGAGAGTTCACCGGAGCTGCGGTCTCCCTGATGGCGGGCAAGCTCAAGGACTCGGCGACCGCTGCACTCGTCGAGTCGCTGCGCAAACTGGGCGGCCTGGTCGCCGCCTGACCACCACCGGACGAACGAAGGGCCCCGCGGCCACAGGGCCCTTCGCGCCACACCCGCCGGGACCACCCCTCGGGTCAGTGCTCGTCGGCAAGGATCAGATAGAGCTTCTTCCGGGCGTCGTTGATCACCGACAGCGCCTTCTGGCGCTGATCGGCCGAGCCGGCCTTCCAGACCTGGCCGAACGCCTCCATCAGACCGAAGCCGGCCTGCCGGATCTCGTTGGCGCTCTCCCAGTCGACCCCGCGCCCAGCCTCTTCCCAGGGCGCGTCGGGCCCGGATTCCGCCTCGGTGCGGCCGGTGTCGGTGAGCGTGAACAGCTTCTTGCCGCCCTCGCTCGCGCTGACGATCAGCCCCTCGTCCTCCAACAACTGGAGGGTCGGGTAGACCGAGCCGGGGCTGGGCCGCCAGGCCCCGCCGCTGCGCTCGCCGATCTCCTGGATCATCTCGTACCCGTGCATCGGCCGGTCCTTCAGCAGCGCCAGGATCGAAGCGCGTACGTCACCGCGCCGCGCCCTCCCCCGGCCGCCACCGCGACCGCGCCCCCCACCGAAGGGGCCGCCACCGAACGGGGGTCCGAACTGCCCGAATGCGGCACGGCGGCCCTCGAAGTCACCCCGACCGTGTTGACCGGGCCCGCAGTGCCCATGTCCGTGCTCATGCTCGTGCCCATGTGAACGCATCGCTACGCTCCTTCCATCGCTGATCTGTCGCGATGCGTCAACGATATATCGGAACCGGTCTTACGACAATCGCTTTGGAAGGGCCTTTGATGACCTGTGCCAGTGAACGTTGATCGATTGCCAGCGAAGGACGATCAACGGGCTTCTGTGCCAGTGAGGGATGACTGCCCGCGGATTTGTGTCAGTGGAGGATGGTTCTGTTCACGAATCCCGACAGCAGATGTACGGCACTTCGGGAGGCGGCCCGCCGCTGCAGAAGTCGATGTTCACGAGAACGAACGGGAGGCATCCCGTCCCTGGCAGGCGTGGCTTGTAGGGCCCGGCCCCGTTGGTGAGGGTGGGGCCCGGGCCGGTGGGGTGATCGGTCCGCGAGTCTTGATCGCCGCCGAACCTGCTGATCAACACCAGTGCGTTAGGGCTGTGACCTGCGGCGCAACTCTCCCGAAGAGGGGTGCCGGGACCGGGAAGCGAGTCCGTTCTCCATGAACGTGAT
>NZ_JBSFYR010000099.1:0-25976 GCF_053599875.1 Streptomyces sp. NPDC005151
GATACCGGCGTACCCGGTCCGGATGATCAGCCGCGTTCCCGTACACATGCGCGAGGCAATCGCACGACACGACAGCCGAGTTGAACTCCACAGGCATGGGCGCGTACAACAACGACACCAGGGCCTCCCGGCCTTGCTCGGTTCGATTCCCATCTCCGAGCTACCGAGAGGCCCTGCCTTCATGCCCGCACCGCCAAAAGATCACCCGACCAGGAACTCTGTTCGACCCTCACGCTCCAAGACCGGTTGAGAAACGGCTTCTTACGACAAGCATCAAACCGGGCAATCGTGGCCGGCAGGACAGACAGGAAAGAGTATGCGCTCCAACAGCACGGGGGATCCGGGCGCCGAGCCCCGAGACAGCATCAGCGGCAGACAGACCCTGCCGGAGGACGTCCAGGGGGTGGGATCGGAATACGAGCGAAACGTGCCACACACCAGCGGCCAGGTAGGTCACAGGCGCGAATCGATGTCGTAGGCGGTGGCGAGGACGTCCGCCGACTCGAAGAGACGACAACGCGGACACTGAGGTTGTTTCATAGGTGTCCGCTCATGAAACACGCGGCCGTCCGGTGGTCCACCTGCGGCGATCATGTTTCATGAGTTGTTGCAAATAACTAGGCGTCTGAAACACCCTCATGAAACGATCCGGAGTCGTGAGCGACGACTTCAAGGGCGTGGAATCCCGCGACTGCCCGATGTCCACCTGCGCCGCCCCCGCGGGCTCCCCGTGCCGGACCGGTAAGGGCAAGGTGGCGATCCAGTACCACACCGCGCGCTTCCGCCTCGTGCCCCAACTCGCCAAGGCGCTCAGCGTGCCGACCCCCGCCGTACGCAAGCCGGGGTCGGTGTGGACCGAGCTGCCCCGGCCGGTGAGCGCCGACGCCAAACCGGTCGGGCACGTCCGCCTCGGCTACGCACGCGCCTCGACCGCCCGGCAGTCACTCGACGCACAGCTCGACTCCCTCGCCGAAGCCGGGGTCACCCGCGTCTTCTCGGAGAAGATCTCCACCCGCGCCACCAGGCGCCCCGAGCTGGAGGCCACCGTGAAGCTCGCCGGGGAGATCCGCTCCTCCGGCGTCGCCGTCACCCTTGTCGTCCACGAGCACAAACGCCTCGGCCGCGGCATCGAACTCGCCATGCTCGCCGAAGAGCTGAAGGCCAGCGACGTCGGCCTGGAGTTCCTCACCGGGGAGCTCAAGGGCTCACACGACCCGTCCGGCATCGTCTTCACCGTGCTGGCCGCCATGTCCGGCATGGAGCGCGAGTACATCCGCGACCGCACCCTCGAAGGCCACGAGTCCGCCCGCAAGCGCGGCAAGACCATCGGCGGCGCGGGCGTCACCGACGACGACATGCTGTCCATGGCCCTCCACCTACGCGAACAGGAGATGAGCCTGCGCGACATCGCCAAACGGCTCGTCATCACCACGGGCGCGAAGAAGGGACAGCACCCCTCGCCCGCCACCGTCATGCGGATGCTGCGCGAACACGACGAACAGGTCGCCACGGCAGCGAACCCGCAATGAGTCGTGAGCCGCGAAAGCTACTGGCGGGTTACTTGTTCCCTGGTGTCCGGGCTAGGACTTCGGGGCCCACTCGCCACGGCACATCGAAGCCGAACAGCCTCCGGACACTCGCCGAGCCTGGCGACAGCGCCGGGCGAGCACCTGGTTCCAGCTCGCACGACCCGACGCGCTGAATCACTACGCAGCCCTGCGCAAACTTCTCCGCCAGCACGGGGACACCCTCATCGAGAAGATCTATTCCGGCACCAGCATGCCCTCCTGTTTACTGCTCCAATGAGCTCTTTCCGGGGATTTTCCGCTTACCCCTGACGAAGCTCGGGGCATCACTGGCACGTTCCTTTCCGCTTTTCTTTGATGCCTTAGCCCAGAGGATTCTGACCTTATTGATGGCCCAGGCTGTCCCGTACCACCAGATGAGGCCGGTGATCGCTACGACTGCGGCCACGCCGATGATGGAGAGCACCGTTCCCGCGTTGATGCGGTCTCATCGATCCATGCAAGCGGGGTGCTCTACTCCGTCACGAATCCTTCGCCCCATTCGTCGTGATCCACGGTGTAGGAGTCGATGTGAAAGCAGTTGGGCTCTTCGGAGAAGCCTGGGAGTTTCCGGGCTTCTCCGATTCGCTCCTGCGCTTTTTTGCGACTGGAGTAGACGCCGAGGAGCTTGACATCGTCACCCTCTTCTTCGTCCGCCCAGAAATCCTCCTCCGATTCGAAGTGGCGGATGCCGCCACCGTCATCGGCACTATGGTGGACGTGCCATAGGAGGTAGCGGGTCTCTTCCGGAATCAATCTATGCCCTTCCCCTGCTTGAGAGATGCTTCCGTACCTTGCTGTAGACGCTCCCTGAGCCTTTCTTGTAAGGCGGCCTGTAGCCTCCCTTCTTCATGACTCGATCGGTTGCTTTGTCGAGGCTCTCGCCCTTTCCTCTGCGTTCTCCCTTGGCGAAGTCAGGCACATCGTTCTTCTTTGCCTTGTCCGACTTCCTTGACTCCCGCCAGAGGGTTCTGACCTTGTTGATGGCCCAGGCTTTCCCATACCACCAGATGAGGCCGATGATCGCTACGACTGCGGCCACGCCGATGATGGAGAGCACCGTTCCCGCGCTGATGCCAGTGACAGCCAGACCGGCCAGCGCAATGGCAGCCATGCGTCCGTCGAGGTCGACGAGATTGATGGGGTCGCCGCAGGTGTAGTCGTAGGCGTTGCAGCTTCCGCCGTGGATGGGGTCGGTGCTGAGGAAGCGGCCGGTGTTGGGGTTGTAGAGGCGGGCTCCCATGAGGGTGAGTCCGGTGAGGGTTTCGCTGCTGCGTTGATGGGCGCCGAGCCAGTTGTAGCGGGGGGCTGTCTCGGTGCGGGGGTTGCCGAATTCGTCGGTGTCGGAGGTGGTGGGGGCCTGGTTGGTGTCGAGGGGGAGGTAGAGGGCGATGTCGCCGTGGAGGGCGGTCAGGGTGAGGATTGCCGGGCCGCTGGTGGAGCTGGTGGCGGCGAGGGTTCCGTCGGTTCCGGGAATGTAGCGGGTGATGTCGCCGGCAGTGGCGGATTCGCTGATCCAGCGGGGTGTGTCGCTGTCGTCGGCGTAGTGGTTGGTCTTGTCGGCGGTGGTGGTCCAGGTGGTGCCGTCGCTGGTCTCTACGGTCCAGCTCTGGTGGCGGAAGGCGGCGTCGAGGGTCCAGGTCTGGCGGGTGGTGCCGTTGGTCTGGCGGCGGACGAGGTCGTTGGCGTAGTAGTCGATGCTGCCGTGACCGGGGGCGGTCAGGGTGCGGCCGAGGTCGTCGTAGGTGTAGCCGGTGTCGGTGATGCGGTCGGCGGTGTCGTAGGTGTGGGTGGTGCTGGGTTGTGGTGCGGTGGAGCAGGCGGCGCCGCTGGCTGCGGTGCCGGTGGTCTGGGCGGTTCGGTTGGAGCGTTGGTCGAGGGTGTAGGTGCGGCGGGTGCATTCGGTCTGTGCGGTGTCGTCGGTGCGGGTGAGCCGGCCGACGGCGTCGTACGTGAACTCCTGTGTGGTCCAGCCGGTGTGGCGGGTGACCTGGCTGTGCGCGGAGTAGGTGGCAGTGTCGGAGTAGACCGTGGTGCCGTCGCTGTCGCGGGTGTAGAGGCGTGCGAGGGCGGCGCCCGTGGTGTCGTACTGGGTGCGCGCCGTGTAGCCGCCGGGGAGGGTCTGCTGGGTGGTGCGGCCGTCGGGGTCGTAGGTGGCGGTGAAGGCGCCGGCGACGGAGTCGGTGATGGTGGTGGGCAGGCCGCGGGGTTCGGTGGTGTGGTTGTAGGTGTAGGTGGTGGTGGAGGGGACCCCGTCGGTGATGGTGACGGTTCGGTCGAGGTTGTCGTAGGTGGTGGTCGTGGTGGAGCCGGAGGCGTCGGTGTAGTTGGTGGGGCGGCCCAGGGCGTCGTAGTCGCGGTAGATCGCGCCGGCCGAGGCGGTGTTCCACGAGGACGTCTCGTCCACCAGGCCGGTGGCGGTGTCGTAGTAGGTGTCCTGTTCGGGGACGGTGGCTCCCAGGCCGTCGGTCATCGAGTAGTTGATGATTCGTCCGGCGGCGTCGTAGGTGTAGAAGGTCAGGCGCTCGGTGTCGCCGGAGGTTTCGGTGGTCTGGGCGACGCTGCCGTAGTAGTCGTACTCGGTGGTGGTGTCGGCCCGGTGGGTCGGGTTGCTGCCGCCGCCGGTGATGGCTCCGGCCGGGCCGGTCCAGCAGGGCAGGTCGGCCCATTCGGGCCGTCCCTGGCACCATCCGGTACCCGTCGCGGTCCAGTACTCCGTGATGGTGGTGGCGGCGTCGCTTCCGGTACTGCCGGGGAGACTGGCCGCGATGACGCGGCCCTGGGCGTCATAGTCGGCGGAGGTGTTGATGTTCAGCCCGCCGGTATCCGCGATCGTGAGGTTGGGCAGGCCCAGCCCCCAGTCGTACTGGATCTCGGTGAGGCGCTTGTCGGCCATGAGGGAGTCGTAGCCACGGACGCGGGCGCCGACGATGGCCAGGGTGAGGGCATCCCTGATGACGGCGGTGCCGTTGGTGGGCCGCCCGGTGTCGTACTCGTTGACCGTCCAGGACTGGGCGGGCACGGACGTTCCGGCCGGGATCAGCACCGTGGTGCCGTCCTTGAGGTCAGCGGTGAGGTCGACGCGATGGAGCGGGCCGAACGCCTCCAGCAGGCGTGTCCCGGTGGGGTCGAAGTAGTTGTTCGTGGCGAGGAGGTCGGCGCGGTCGGCGGTGTCGAGGGATTCGATGCCGAGGTCGGCCAGGACGGTCTGCTGGGCGGTGGTCGTCCCCAGGCTGAGGGCCCGGTTGGCCGGGGTGAGCTCGCGGACCGTGTTGCCGAACCGGTCGTAGCCTACGGCGTTCATGTGCCCGCCGGGCTCGGCGGTGTTCAGGGTGCGGCCGGAGGCGTCGAGGTAGGTGACGGTGGCCCGGCTGTAGCTGCCGGAGGTCAGGGACGTACCGACGTGCGAGGCGGGCGTGGCGTCGGCGGGGAAGAGGGCGGTGGCGTCGGTGGGTGCGGTGCGCTGGCCCCAGTCGGAGACGTCTCCGGCGTCCATGGAGCGGGGTGCTGAGCTGCCGGTGAGGGGTACGTCGTAGACGACGCTGGTGGTGGCGGTACCGGAGATGGTGGAGGAGGTGCCGGCCTGGAGGGTGGGTCGGGAAGCGGTGAGGAGCATGCCGGGGCCGGCGGCGGTGCTGGTGCCGGCGGTGCCGTAGGTGAAGGTCCACGGCAGGAGGCCGGGCGGGGTCAGGGTCAGGACGCGGCCGTCGGTGTCGTAGGTGTAGGCGGTCTTGAGCGCCGGGGTGATCTGGGGGTTCCAGGTCTCGCACAGGCGGCCGGAGGTGTCGTAGGAGTAGGCGGCGACGGTGCGGCTGGTGGCGGTGGCGGCACCGGGGGCGGTGGCCCACAGACGCAGTTCCTTGACCTGGCCGGTGTAGTCGCCCAGGGCGCTGGAGGTGGCGGTGGTGGAGGTGGCGTAGACGAACTCCAGGGTGCGGCAGCCCTTGGTGGAGGGGGTGGCCGCGCAGGTGGCGGCGGTGGCGGCGGTGGTGGGGGCGATGAGCCGCTTGGGCCGCGCCAGGGTGGACGGCCCCGAGACGACGGTCTCCGTCTGGACGGTGGCGGTGGAGTTCGTCAGGCCGTCCAGGAGGGTGGTGGCCAGTTGCCAGGTGGTGGCGGAGGTCGGCTTGACGTAGGTGCTGACCGTGCCGTCGGTGTCAGCCAGCGTGAAGGAGGTGGCCACTGAGCCGGTCAGGGTCAGGTACTCGTAGCCGGGTTCGGGGATCCATCCGGTGGCGGCGGCGTTGGCGGTGAAGTGGATGCTGGAGCCGTCGGAGTCGACGAGGTCGACGGCGGTGTCGGTGACGCGCCGGATGTGGGTGTCGCTGGCACCGGTGGTCTCGGCGGCGATGCCGGTGGTCCATTCCTTGCCGAAGATCGGAGCCTGGCCCTGGGTACGGGCGTCGGGGTGCCGGGAGGCCGCCGACCGGGTCACGGTCAGGCCGAAGGCCGAGGCGTCGGTGGCGGCGAGGCTGAACTCGCCGGTCAGCAGGTTCACCTGGCCCGGTCCGACGGAGGTCGTCGCCGCTCCCGATGCGGCCCGGTCGACGACGGCGGTCTGGGCGGGGGCGGACTGGGTGGGGTAGCCGGTCCCGGTGAAGTCGGCTTTGATCTCGATGGCGCCGTCGGGGTTGACGGTGTCGCTGGCGTTCCACACCAGCGGGGCGTTCTTCCCCGAAGGCGCTGCCACCGGCCACGTGGTCAGCGGGGTGCCGCCGGAGGTGACGTCACCGGGCGGGATCGCCACCCAGCCGTCGGCAGCCGATCGGCGCCAGGAGAAGGACACGGAGGTGTACTTGGTGGCGTCCGCCTCGGCTTGGAGCAGAAGGCGGCGGGGGGTGCGGGTGCCGGGGTCGGGGCTGATGATGCCGCCGGCGCCGGCGTGGAAGGTGTACTCGACTTCCTCGGAGCGGTTGTCGGCCTTGTCGACGCTGCGCACGGCCAGGACGTGGGTGCCGTTGGTCGCCGGTGTGACACTGAACGTCTTGGCCGTGGACGCGCCGCCGGTGGCGATCTTCGTCCAGGTGGCGCCGTCGAGGGACCATTCGATCCAGTTGTGGTCGGTGCCGGCCGGCGGGGTGACGGTGAAGGAGCCGGCCTGGCCGGCGCCCTTGACCCAGCTGCTGCTCGGGTAGTCGGTGGAGGTGACCGACGCCGGTGCAAAGGGGGCGGTGGTGTCGACGGTGAAGGATTTCCAGGCCGACCAGGTGCTGCCGGTCAGGGCGCCGTCACCGGCGATGGTGCGGAACGTGTAGGTGGTGCCGTTGGTCAGGAGCCCGGAGGGCACCTTCACCGATGCCGCCGACCCGGAGGCGACCGCGGTCGAGACGATGTTGGAGCCGATCTGCGTGGTGCCGGCGGAGTTGTAGACCTGGAAGGTGCCGGTGACCTTGTCGCCGTTGGGGTCCACGAACGTGTCCCGCAGTGTCGGCGTCGTGGTGGAGACGGTGTAGGCGCCGGAGTAGGAGAAGAACGGCGGTCCGGCCTCCTGCTTGGTGCCGGCCCGGGGGCGCTGGTTGTACGTCACCGTCAGCTTCGGCGGATTCGACGCCGCCTGCGCGGAGTTCACCCGCTTCCACTGCGCCACCACGGTCTCACTGGACGCCCGCAGCCCGAGCGTGGAGGTGTCCGCAGCGGCCGTCGCCCACGACTGGGCCAGGGACGTGACGTCCGCGTTGATCCAGCTGTCCGCCGTGCACGCCGCGTTGCCCTTGGTCTCGGTGGACGTCGCGTACTTCGTCTCCCAGGTCGGCTGCGCCGTCCACCGGCTTGAGGTGGAGGCGGTCGTGGTGGACCACACCTCCCACGGGTAGGCCAGGCAGTCGGTGTTCGCCGAGTGGAAGTTGAACAGCGACAGCTTCGCCGAGGAGACCACCGCGTCCGCCAGCGGTGCGGTCTTCCATGTCACGAAGGACCGCGCGGTGCGGGGTGTCCCGTCGGCGTTCGTCGTCCCCGGGTTGCCCCAGTCCAGCTCGACGTCCCCGGACAGGTCGGTGGTCTCGCCCTGCTGGACGTAGGTGTCGAACAAACCGGCCAGGGCCGTCGTCGACGGGTCGATCGTGACCGGGTACTGCGTGGCAGGGGCCGCGAGGTAGTCGGCGTCCGGTGTGAGGACCAGGTCCGCGCCGCCCTTGCGGGCGACGACCTTCATCGCCACCCGGGCCCGGTTCACCCGGTCCCCCGAGCGGGCGTCGACCTGCTCGTCCCACATCACCGGCGCCGGCATCACCGCCCGCACCGCACCGCGGGCATCGGTGAACTCCACCGACCCACCAGCTGCCTGACGGACCTTCAACCCGGGCGACGACAACGGCAGCGTGTAGCTGAAGCCCGCCTCCGGCCGCTCCCGGAGCACCACGTACTGCTCGAAGCCCGTACGCGTCGCGGAGACCACCAGATCCGCGCCGGGGAAGGCATCCCGGTACGTCGCCGTCCGCCCCTCCAGCGTCGGAGTCGGCAGGACACCCTTCCACTGCAGCGACACCCGATCGCCGCCGCTGCCCAGCGTCACCAGGTCACGGCCGACGCTCTTCTGCGCCGCGGCCAGGGACGGCTCGCCCTGCAGCCCGCCCCGCGCCAGCGTCAGGCCGCGGGGGTGCCCCTGCGGGCGCACACCCGAGGCGTCGGCCACGAGGTCCAAGTCGACCGGCAGCCACTTGCCGTCCTTCTGGAACCGGGTCGGCCCCGCCGTGATCTCCGCCGTCAGCGATCCGTCGGGATTCACCCACGTCGTCGCGGTCTCCGACCGCTCTGCGGCAGCCTCGACACGATGACCGCTCGCCGACGCCGGGGCGAGCTCGGTGACCCCGCTCGTCCTCCATCTGCGGCCCGGCGCGTCGCGGCGAGGCACGCCGGATCTCCGTCCAGCAGGAACGGCGCGACCGGCAGTCGCCGCCGGACGGTCCCGGGTCCACCGAGCTGACCCTGCTCTGAGTCTCCGTCACCACCCCGGCAAACGGGTCAACTCTCACCCGATCATGTCCTTCCGTGTCCGAATGTGGGGAGCATGCGGCGGGGGCTGTGCCACACGCAGCCGCATTCCCTCCACCACGGGAGGCCATATGACGAATCGTTCAGGAATTCTGATCGCCGTCGGTGCGACGGTCGCCGGTCTGGTGACCGCCGTGCCGTCCCCGGCGGCCGCCACCGACGTCGCACCGCATGCCGCGCAACTCCGCTGGACCGACTGCGGCACCAAGGTGTATCCGAAACTGCAGTGCTCAAAGGTCAGTACACCGCTCAATCATGACGATCCGTCGGGTCGGCGGATCACCCTCGCCCTGTCCCGGATCCCGCACACCGCGAAGACCTCGCAGGGCCCGCTGTTCGTCAACCCCGGGGGTCCCGGCGGCAGCGGGCTGACCATGGCCGGGTTCGTGGCCTCTTCGCTCCCGAAGGACGTCGCCGCGCAGTACGACGTGATCGGGTTCGACCCGCGCGGGGTCGGGAAGAGCTCGCCGGCGCTGGACTGTGTACCCAAGTACTTCAAGCCGCCGCGGCCCGACTCGGTGCCGCAGACCCTCGCCGACGAGCGCACCCGCCGCGACCGGGCGCGCAACTTCGCCGCGGAGTGCGGCAGGAAGTACCCCGACCTGCTGCCGTACATGGACACGGTCAGCGCCGCCAAGGACCTCGATGTGATCCGGCAGGCCACCGGCGCCCCGAAGATCAACTACTTCGGGTACTCGTACGGTACGTACCTGGGCGCGGTGTACGCGAAGCTGTTCCCGCAGCGGGTGCGGCGGCTGGTGCTCGACTCGAACGTCGACCCGGAAGGGGTCTGGTACGAGGACAACATCGGCCAGAACTACGCGTTCGACGCCCGCCAGAAGGCGTTCGCCGCATGGGTGGCGAAGCACGACGAGACGTACCGGCTCGGCAACGACCCGGCGAGGGTCGAGGCGGCCTGGTACCGGATGCGCGACGCGGTGCGGAAACAGCCCGCGGGCAAGAAGGTCGGCCCGAGCGAGCTGGAGGACACCTTCCTGCCGGGCGGCTACTACAAGGGGTACTGGCCCTATCTGGCCGACGCGTTCGCCGCGTACGTGAACCACAAGGACCAGGACGCCCTCGTCGCCGCGTACGACCGGCTCGGTGCCGTCGACGCGAAGGGCGACAACGGCTACTCCGTGTACCTGGCCGTGCAGTGCCGCGACTCCCGGTGGCCGCTGAGCTGGAACACCTGGCGCAACGACAGCTGGAAGGTGCACGCCAAAGCGCCCTTCTACGCCTGGAGCAACACCTGGTACAACGCACCGTGCGCCTCCTGGCCGGTGCAGCCGCTGAATCCGGTGCGGGTCTCGAACCACGCGCTCCCGCCGGCGCTGCTCTTCCAGGCCACGGAGGACGCGGCCACACCGTACGCGGGCGGGGTCACCCTGCACCGGCGGCTCCGCGGCTCCAGCCTGGTCGTCGAGCAGGGCGGCGGCAACCACGGTGTCACGCTGAGCGGCAACGCATGCCTGGACAAATATCTGACGGACTATCTCGCCAAGGGCACCGTCCCTCGCGGCGACGGCAGCCTCGCCGACGCGGATGCGGTGTGCGGGACGTCGCCCGACCCGAAGCCGCTGACCGCCGAGGCGGCGAAGTCGGCGAAGCGTGCGGACAGCAAGGGCGGCACGTTGCACGGGCTGCTCGGCTTCCACGGCTGAGGGGACCGGGGCCGGGGCCGGGACCGGGTACGGCGAAGGGAGCCGGACCCGCCCGGCCGCTGCTGCGTCCTCAATCGCCGGACGCGCCCGGCGACGGCAGCCGGCTGATCGCCCGCTCCGCCGCTCCGGCCAGCCTGGGGTGCGGCAGTGCCGCCTCCAGGACCGGGCGGGCCTGCGCGTCGCCGAGCTGCCCCAGACCCTCCACACAGGCCAGCGCGACCCGCCAGTGCGGCTCGTCCGGCCCCAGCAGCCGCTCCAGGGTGCTGATCAGCGCCGGGACGGACTCGGGGGCCCGCAGGGCGGTGAGCAGACGGACCGGGTGCAGGGCGTACGCGGTGCGCAGGGTGTTCGTCGCGAGCGCGGCGGCGGCACGCGGGGTGCGGGGGTCGCCCAGGCGCACCAGGGCGTGGGCCGCGGAGACGCAGCGCTCCGGGTCGCGGTGGTTGAGCAGCAGGACCAGTGCCTCGAAGGCCCGTCGGTCCCCGCCGCAGCCGAGCCGGAACGCGGCGATCTCGCGCGCCCAGAGCGGTCGCTCCCGTTCGACGAGGACCCGGGCCAGTTCCTCGTCGTCGTCGGTGGCGAGCAGTCTGCGGTACGCCGCCGACTCCCCCGCCTCGTCCGCCAGCCGGTCGGTCAGCGACCGGAACTCCTCGTCCATGACCCTGAGGGTATCGGCGGCCACGGTGAGTGTGAGCCGGCGCACAGCGACTCGGGGCTGGCGCGCTCGTTACTCGCCGGTTAATCTCATGTGAGCGGGACACACTCCCCGCCGACTCCAGTGGCCTGGTGACGCAGCCACCCGGAGTGCTTGTCGGTTCGGCAGCTTTGTGAGACGCGACTCCGGGACAGAGTCCGTCACCCCCTCTCCCGTCCGGGCGTGCCTCCCGCGCCTCCGGCCAGGAACACCTCGACACGCAATTCCCGCACGCCATGCGCTGGTTGGACCCTTGTGGCCCCAGCTGATCCGTGCGCGCCGTGCGCCCACTCAGTCGTCACTCATTCTCTGGAGTCCCATGATGGACACCCCTCTCTCCACCATCGCCGTCGTCGGTCTCGGCACCATGGGCATCGGCATCGCCGAGGTCCTGACCCGGGCCGGCCGCGAGGTCATCGGTATCGACGTCAGCGAGGCGGCCGCCCGTCAGGCCGTCGCCGCCCTGGAGGCCTCCACCGCCCGCGCCGTGAAGAAGGGGCGGATCACCGAGGGGGAGCGCCTGGATGCGCTCGCCCGGTTCCGTACCTTCTCCGACCTGCAGGCCGTGGCGGACGCGCAGCTCGTCATCGAGGTCGTTCCCGAGTCGTACGAGATCAAGCAGCAGCTCTTCCGGGAGCTCGACGCGATCGTCTCCCCCACCGCGATCCTGGCGACCGGCACGAACGCCCTGTCGGTGACCCGGCTTGCGGCCGAGTCGCAGCACCCCGAGCGTGTGCTGGGCCTGCACTTCTTCAACCCGGCGCCCGCGATGAAGCTGGTCGAGGTGGTCTCCTCGGTGCTGACCGCGCCGTCGGCCGTCGAGGCGGTCACGGAGCTCGCCCGCGAGCTCGGCAAGGAACCGGTTGCGGTGGGCGACCGGCCGGGCTTCGTCGCCGACGGGCTCCTCTTCGGCTACCTCAACCAGGCTGCCGCGATGTACGAGGCGAACTACGCCTCCCGTGAGGACATCGACGCGGCCATGAAGCTGGGCTGCGGGCTGCCGATGGGCCCTCTCGCGCTGCTCGACCTGATCGGCGTCGACACCGCGCGTACCGTCCTGGAGGCGATGTACTCCGCGTCGCACGACCGGCTGCACGCCCCCGCTCCGATCCTCAAGCAGCTCAGCGAGGCAGGTCTGACCGGCCGCAAGGCGGGCCGCGGCTTCTACACGTACGTGGCGCCGGGCAGCCAGACGGTGGTGCCGGACGCGCAGACGCCGCTGGAGAGCGCCGGAGCGGAGGCCGGGCGCACGGTCCGGTCGGTGGGCGTCGCGGGCTCCGGGACGATGGCCTCGGGTATAGCGGAGGTCTTCGCGAAGGCCGGTTACGACGTGGTGCTCGCCGCGCGCAGCCAGGAGAAGGCGGACACCGCGAAGGGGAGGATCGCCAAGTCGCTGGAGCGTTCGGTCACCAAGGGGCGGCTGACGGCGGAGGCGCGGGACGAGACCCTGGGCCGGATCACCGCTGCCGGTTCGCTGGACTCGTTCGCCGATGTCGACCTCGCGGTCGAGGCGGTCGCCGAGGATCTGGCGGTCAAGCAGCAGCTGTTCGGCACGCTGGACAAGATCTGCAAGCCGGGCGCGGTGCTCGCCACCACCACCTCGTCGCTGCCGGTCGTGGCGTGCGCGCGGGCGACCTCGCGTCCGCAGGACGTCATCGGGATGCACTTCTTCAACCCGGCGCCCGCGATGAAGCTCGTCGAGGTGGTCCGTACGGTGCTGACCGCGGACGATGTCCACGCAACCGTCCGTGAGGTGTGCGGGAAGATCCGCAAGCACCCGGTGGACTGCGGGGACCGGGCCGGATTCATCGTGAACGCGCTGCTGTTCCCGTACCTCAACAACGCGATCAAGATGGTCGAGGAGCACTACGCGACCCTCGACGACATCGACGCCGCGATGAAGCTGGGCGGCGGCTACCCGATGGGCCCGTTCGAGCTCCTGGACGTCGTCGGGCTCGATGTCTCGCTCGCCATCGAGAAGGTGCTGCACAGCGAGTTCCGCGACCCGGGCCTGGCCCCGGCGCCGCTGCTGGAGCACCTGGTGGCTGCCGGCTGCCTCGGCCGCAAGACGGGGCGCGGCTTCCGCGAATATGCCCGGCGCTGAGGACCGGCAGGTGCCTGAACGGCGGACCGGTGCTCCGGCCGGGCGTGAGCGCCCGGCCGGGCCACCGGCGGCTCCCGGGCCGGGAGCCGGATGGGGAGGGCCGCTCGATCCGCCCGCGCAGCCCCCGACGTGGGACGTACGGCCGGGCGGCCCGCCCCCGCAGGCGCGCTCTCCTGCACTGATGCAGTACGTTCACACCATGTCCCAGCCCGCCAGGTCCCCCCGTGTCTCCGCCGCGCCCGACGCCCCGGAAAGTGCCGCAGGAACGCGCGCCGCCGCCCAGCGGCTCAAAATGCGCCGCGAACTGGCCGCCGCGGCGATGGAGCTCTTCGCCACGAAGGGGTACGAGGCGACGACGGTCGACGAGATCGCGGGCGCCGCGGGTGTCGCCCGGCGGACCTTTTTCCGGCACTTCCGCTCCAAGGAAGAGGCGATCTTCCCCGACCACGACGACACTCTCGTCCGGGCCGAGGCCGTCCTCAATGCCGCCCCCGCGCACGAGCACCCGCTCGACACCATCTGCCGCGGCATCAAAGAAGTCATGAAGATGTACGCGGCCAAGCCCGCGGTCTCGGTGGCCCGCTACAAGCTGACCCGTGAGGTCCCCACGCTGCGGGAGGCCGAGATCGCGTCGGTGGCCCGTTACGAGCGGCTGTTCACGCGCTATCTGCTGGGCCACTTCGACGAGCGCGACCACCATGTCGGGAACGACGACCCGCTGCTGGCGGAGGTCGCGGCGTCGGCTGTCGTCACCGCGCACAACCATGTGCTGCGCCGCTGGCTGAGGGCGGGCGGCCAGGGCGATGTGGAGGCCCAGCTCGACCACGCCTTCGCGATCGTCCGGGACACGTTCGGGACGGGCATCGGGGCCGGGCGCATCGCCGGGGCCGAATCGACGCCGGCGCCCGCCGCTTCGGTGAGCACCGAGGGCGAGGTGCTCGTCGCGGTGGCACGGACGGACGCACCGCTCGACGAAGTGATGCGCACGATCCAGCAGGCGCTCAAGGACCGCTGAGCGGGGGCCTGTTGGCCGGCCGCTCCACCGTCGCCGGACGGGCTCGCAGTCGAGCCCGTCCGGCGTTCGCGCGTCCGGGCGGAGAAACCCGGTTGCCGCGCCCGTACCGCCGTGTTCCGGTGGGCGGATGACTCATGATCGCGACATCCTGCTGACTCTCTTCGACCGCGAGTTGCGCGAGCACGCCCGCCCCGACGGGCCCGGCGTCCGCGTCGAGCGCACCGCCGACGTCGTACGGCAGGCCGGGGCGGCCGACGACTGGAACGGTGTCGTCTGGTCGGCCCCCGGTCTGGACGCCGTACGGGCGGATGCGGCCATCGCCGAGCAGGTGGAGCACTTCACGGCGCTCGGCCACGACGAGTTCGAGTGGAAGCTGTACGCGCACGACCGGCCGGCCGACCTGGGGCAGCGGCTGGTGGGCGCCGGCTTCGTCGCGGAGCCGCCGGAGACCCTCCTGGTCGCCCCGGTCGCGGACGTCCCGACGGCCGTGGAGCTCCCCGAGGGGGTCACGCTGCGCACGGTGTCGGATGCGGCCGGTGTGGAGCTGATGGCCGCGGCCCACGAGCGGGCGTTCGGCTCGGACTGGTCGCGGCTGCGGCACCAGGTGCTGGCGCGGCTGACCGAGGCCCCGGACAGCTTCGTCGGGGTGCTGGCCATGGTGGGCGACGAGCCGGTGAGCTCGGCCCGGATGGAGCTGTACCCGGGCACCGGCTTTGCGGGGCTCTGGGGCGGCGGGACCGTGGAACCGTGGCGCGGGAGGGGCATCTACCGGGCGCTGGTCGCCTACCGTGCCCGGATCGCCGCCGAGCGTGGCTTCCGGTATCTGCAGGTCGACGCGACCGACCTGAGCAGACCGATCCTCCAGCGGCTCGGTTTCCGGGCCCTGTCCACCACCACGCCGTATGTGTACCGGCGCCCGGCCTGACCGGACTCAGGGGGACAGAACGACGCGAAACAGCGCCGTTGCTGCTCATGCGTGCCCAGCGGATGACGACTGAGAGAAATTATTGGCACCGAGTGCCTTGCCAGGTGTCACGGAGTGCCATACGTTGAAGTTGTCCGGGGGCCGGCGTGCAGAGACCTCACGTACGCCGGCTGTCCCCGCAAGCCATGTGCCTGCGCGCCCGGGCGCCTGCGTCACAGGCAAACCCTTCTGCTCCACGAGAGCAAGCCGAAGCTTTACCAGCCGAACCGACGGCAGCACCTCCACACCGCACCGCACCCCCGTTGGCAGGGACCCTCAAGCGTCCCTCGACGCAGCTTCACCGGAGGCACACCGTGAAGGAAATCCTGGACGCGATCCAATCGCAGACGGAATCGAAAGGCGGCTCCGCCGCGGGCACCGCCGCAGATTTCGCGGCCCTGTCCATCCCTGAGTCGTACCGCGCGGTGACCGTGCACAAGGACGAGACGGAGATGTTCGCCGGGCTCGCCACCCACGACAAGGACCCCCGCAAGTCGCTGCACCTCGACGAGGTGCCGGTTCCGGAGCTCGGGCCCGGTGAGGCGCTGGTCGCCGTCATGGCCAGCTCGGTGAACTACAACTCCGTCTGGACCTCGATCTTCGAGCCGCTCTCCACCTTCGGGTTCCTGGAGCGCTACGGAAAGCTCAGCGAGCTCACCAAGCGCCACGACCTGCCGTACCACGTCATCGGCTCGGACCTGGCGGGCGTCGTCCTGCGCACCGGCCCCGGCGTCAACGCCTGGCACCCCGGCGACGAGGTCGTCGCGCACTGCCTCTCGGTCGAACTGGAGTCCTCGGACGGCCACAACGACACGATGCTCGACCCCGAGCAGCGGATCTGGGGCTTCGAGACCAACTTCGGCGGCCTGGCAGAGCTCGCACTTGTCAAGTCCAACCAGCTGATGCCGAAGCCGCAGCACCTCAGCTGGGAGGAGGCCGCGGCTCCGGGCCTGGTCAACTCCACCGCGTACCGCCAGCTCGTCTCGCGCAACGGCGCCGGCATGAAGCAGGGCGACAACGTGCTGATCTGGGGCGCCAGCGGCGGACTCGGTTCATACGCCACGCAGTTCGCGCTGGCCGGTGGCGCCAACCCGATCTGTGTCGTCTCCAGCGAGCAGAAGGCGGACATCTGCCGGAAGATGGGCGCAGAGGCGATCATCGACCGCAACGCCGAGGGCTACAAATTCTGGAAGGACGAGCACAACCAGGACCCGCGCGAGTGGAAGCGGTTCGGCAAGCGCATCCGTGAGCTGACCGGCGGCGAGGACGTCGACATCGTCTTCGAGCACCCGGGCCGCGAGACCTTCGGCGCCTCGGTGTACGTGACCCGCAAGGGCGGCACGATCGTCACCTGCGCCTCGACCTCGGGCTACAACCACGAGTACGACAACCGCTACCTGTGGATGTCGCTGAAGAAGATCGTGGGCTCCCACTTCGCCAACTACCGCGAGGCGTGGGAGGCCAACCGGCTGGTCGCCAAGGGCAAGATCCACCCGACGCTGTCGAAGGTCTACTCCCTGGAGGAGACCGGCCAGGCCGCGTACGACGTGCACCGCAACCTGCACCAGGGCAAGGTCGGCGTCCTGGCGCTGGCCCCGCGCGAGGGTCTGGGTGTGCGCAACGAGGAGCTGCGCGAGCAGCACATCGACGCCATCAACCTGTTCCGTGACGCGTCAGCGGAGCGGACCAATAAGCACAGCCGTGACGCGTCAGCGGAGCGGACCAATAAGCACAGCCAGGACGTCTGACATGAGTGGGCGTCAGAAGGACCGCCCGTGGCTCATGCGGACGTACGCCGGTCACTCGACCGCCGAGGCGTCCAACGAGCTCTACCGGCGCAACCTCGCCAAGGGCCAGACGGGTCTGTCGGTCGCCTTCGACCTGCCGACCCAGACGGGTTACGACCCCGACCACATCCTCGCCCGCGGCGAGGTCGGCCGGGTCGGCGTGCCCGTCTCGCACCTCGGTGACATGCGGCGGCTGTTCCAGGACATACCGCTGGAACAGATGAACACCTCGATGACGATCAACGCCACCGCGATGTGGCTGCTGGCGCTCTATCAGGTGGTCGCCGAGGAGCAGGGCGCCGACGCAACGAAGCTCCAGGGCACCACGCAGAACGACATCGTCAAGGAGTACCTCTCGCGCGGGACGCATGTCTTCCCGCCCGGTCCCTCGCTGCGGCTGACCACCGACATGATCACGTACACGGTCAACCACATCCCGAAGTGGAACCCGATCAACATCTGCAGCTATCACCTGCAGGAGGCGGGTGCCACTCCGGTCCAGGAGATCGCGTACGCCATGTCGACGGCCATTGCGGTCCTGGACGCCGTGCGCGACTCGGGCCAGGTGCCGGAGGAGAAGTTCGGCGATGTGGTCGCCCGCATCTCCTTCTTCGTGAACGCCGGCGTCCGCTTCATCGAGGAGATGTGCAAGATGCGCGCCTTCGGCCGCATCTGGGACCAGGTCACCCGCGAGCGGTACGGCATCACCGACGCCAAGCAGCGCCGATTCCGCTACGGCGTCCAGGTCAACTCGCTCGGACTGACCGAGGCGCAGCCGGAGAACAACGTCCAGCGCATCGTCCTGGAGATGCTGGCCGTGACCCTCTCCAAGGACGCCCGCGCCCGGGCCGTGCAGTTGCCCGCCTGGAACGAGGCGCTGGGGCTCCCCCGGCCCTGGGACCAGCAGTGGTCGCTCCGCATCCAGCAAGTCCTCGCGCACGAGAGCGATCTGCTGGAGTACGAGGACATCTTCGCCGGATCGCATGTGATCGAGGCCAAGGTCGACTCCCTGGTCACCGAGTCCCTCGCGGAGATCGACCGGATCCAGCAGATGGGCGGCGCGATGGCGGCCGTCGAGTCCGGCTATCTGAAGTCGGAGCTGGTCTCCTCGCATGCGCAGCGGCGGGCCCGGATCGAGGGCGGCGAGGAGAAGATCGTCGGCGTCAACATCTACGAGACGACCGAGCCGAACCCGCTCACGGCGGACCTCGACGGCGCGATCATGACGGTCGACCCCGCCAATGAGGCGAGGGTGGTCGCGGCGCTCCACGAGTGGCGCGACCACCGTGACGAGGCGCGCGCCTCCGAGGCCCTCGCGGCGTTGAAGAAGGCCGCGGCCGGCACCGAGAACATGATGGAAGCGACCGTGGAGTGCGCCCGCGCGGGTGTCACCACCGGCGAGTGGTCGTGGGCGCTGCGCGACGTGTTCGGCGAGTTCCGGGCCCCGACGGGTGTCTCGTCCGCCCCGGTCGCCGTCACCGCGGAGGCCGGCACGCCGCTCGCTCTCGTACGGGAGAAGGTCGCCCGCACCGCCGAGGACCTCGGCGTCGGACGGCTGCGGCTGCTGGTCGGCAAGCCGGGCCTGGACGGGCACTCCAACGGCGCCGAGCAGATCGCCGTACGGGCCCGTGACGCCGGGTTCGAGGTCGTCTACCAGGGGATCAGGCTGACCCCCGAACAGATCGTCTCGGCGGCGCTCGCCGAGGACGTGCACTGCGTCGGGCTGTCGATCCTGTCCGGCTCGCACGCCGCGCTGGTGCCGGACGTACTGATCCGGCTGCGCGAGGCCGGCGCGAACGACATCCCGCTGATCGCGGGCGGGATCATTCCGCCCGCCGATGCCGCCGTGCTGATCGAGGCGGGTGTCGCCGCCGTTTTCACCCCGAAGGACTTCGGTATCACGGAGATCATCGGCCGTATCGTCGACGAGATCCGGAAAGCGAACAAGCTCGACCCTCTGGAGGTCCCCGCATGACCCAGCCCGCCCACCCGTCTCCCGCCACCACCCTTCCGGGGAGCGGCTCCGCCGCGCACCTCCCGAACCGCCTGCGTCCCCGCCGCTCGTGTCTGGCCGTGCCCGGCTCGAACCCGCGGTTCCTGGAGAAGGCCCAGGGCCTCCCCGCCGACCAGGTCTTCCTGGACCTCGAGGACGCCTGCGCTCCGCTCGCCAAGGAGGGCGCCCGGCACCACATCGTCGACGCTCTGAACAATGGCGACTGGACGGGCAAGACCCGGGTCGTCCGCGTCAACGACTGGACGACGCACTGGACGTACCGCGATGTGATCACGGTCGTCGAGGGCGCGGGCCAGAACCTCGACTGCATCATGCTGCCGAAGGTGCAGGACGCCCAGCAGGTCGTCGCGCTCGACCTCCTGCTGACCCAGATCGAGAAGACGATGGGCTTCGAGGTCGGGAAGATCGGCATCGAGGCGCAGATCGAGAACGCCAAGGGCCTGGTGAACATCGACGACATCGCCGCCGCCTCGCCGCGCCTGGAGACGCTGATCTTCGGCCCGGCCGACTTCATGGCGTCGATCAACATGAAGACCCTGGTCGTCGGTCAGCAGCCGCCCGGCTACGGCGCGGACGCGTACCACTACATCCTGATGCGCATTCTGATGGCGGCCCGTACGCACGACCTCCAGGCGATCGACGGCCCCTTCCTGCAGATCCGTGACGTGGACGCGTACCGCGAGGTCGCAGGCCGTGCGGCGGCGCTGGGCTTCGACGGCAAGTGGGTGCTGCACCCCGGTCAGGTCGACGCGGCCAACGAGGTGTTCTCGCCCTCGCAGGAGGACTACGACCACGCCGAGCTGATCCTCGACGCATACGAGTGGTGCACCTCGGAAAAGGGCGGCAAGAAGGGTTCGGCGATGCTCGGCGACGAGATGATCGACGAGGCCAGCCGGAAGATGGCGCTCGTCATCGCGGGCAAGGGCCGCGCGGCCGGTATGCAGCGCACCTCCAAGTTCGAAGCGCCGGAGGCCTGATCATGCAGTTCGGACGTACCTATGAGGAGTTCGAGGTCGGTGCGGTGTACAAGCACTGGCCCGGAAAGACGGTCACCGAGTACGACGACCATCTTTTCTGTCTGCTGACCATGAATCATCACCCGCTGCACATGGACAGCAACTACGCGGAGAAGACGACCGATTTCGGCAAGAACGTTGTAGTTGGCAACTACATCTACTCGTTGTTGCTCGGCATGTCCGTGCCGGACGTCTCCGGCAAGGCGATCGCCAACCTGGAGGTCGAGTCGCTGAAGCATGTCGCGCCGACCTTCCACGGCGACACGATCTACGGCGAGACGACCGTTCTCAACAAGACTCCGTCAAAGTCCAAGAGCGACCGCGGAATCGTTTACGTGGAGACCAGGGGCTACAAGCAGGACGGGACGCTCGTCTGCGTGTTCCGCCGCAAGGTGATGGTCCCCACCGAGACGTACATCAAGGAGCGCGGCGGAGAGCAGCCCGGCCGCCCGGAGTTGAACCAGCCTTCGCAGAAGAACGTGGAGAAGTAGCCATGACGCGACTCGCCCAGACCGCCGGCCTGAACGACATCCAGCAGGAAATCCTCTCCACGGTCCGGGATTTCGTCGACAAGGAGATCCTTCCTGTCGCGACCCAACTGGAGCACCGCGACGAGTACCCGACGGAGATCGTCGAGGGACTCAAGGAACTCGGCCTGTTCGGGCTGACGATTCCCGAGGAGTACGGGGGTCTGGGTGAGTCGCTTCTCACATACGCGCTCTGCGTGGAGGAAATCGCCCGCGGCTGGATGAGCGTGTCGGGAATCATCAACACGCACTTCATCGTGGCGTACATGCTCAAGCAGCACGGCACCCAGGAGCAGAAGGACACGTTCCTGCCCCGAATGGCGCTGGGCGAGGTCCGGGGCGCGTTCTCGATGTCCGAGCCGGCGCTGGGCTCCGACGTCTCCGCGATCACCTCCAAGGGCGTCAGGGACGGCGACGAGTACGTCCTGAACGGCCAGAAGATGTGGCTGACGAACGGCGGCACGTCCTCGCTCGTCGCCGTACTGTGCCGGAGTGACGAAGGCCACCCCGAGGGCACGGCCCCGCACAAGTCGATGACGACCTTCCTGGTGGAGAAGGAACCGGGCTTCGGCGAGGTCCGGCCGGGGCTCACCATCCCCGGAAAGATCGACAAGATGGGTTACAAGGGCGTCGACACGACCGAACTCATCATGGACGGACTGCGCATTCCGGCCAATCGCGTACTCGGCGGCACCACCGGCCGCGGATTTTACCAAATGATGGACGGCGTCGAGGTCGGCCGGGTAAATGTGGCCGCGCGTGGTTGCGGTGTCGCGCAGCGTGCATTCGAACTGGGTGTTTCCTACGCTCAGCAGCGCCACACCTTCGGAAAGCCGATCGCCCAGCACCAGGCCATCCAGTTCAAGCTGGCCGAAATGGCCACCAAGGTCGAAGCCGCCCATGCAATGATGGTCAATGCAGCACGCAAAAAGGACTCCGGAGAACGAAACGACCTGGAGGCAGGGATGGCGAAGTACCTCGCCTCCGAGTACTGCAAGGAAGTCGTCGAGGACGCCTTCCGCATCCACGGCGGCTACGGCTTCTCCAAGGAGTACGAGATCGAGCGCCTCTACCGGGAGGCCCCGATGCTGCTGATCGGTGAAGGTACCGCCGAGATCCAGAAAATGATCATTGGGCGCCGACTCCTCGAGGAGTACCGGTTCCAGGGCTAATTGTCCCCTTCGAGGCGATTTCGCCGCGAAGAAGATCACACCCTGCCATCCTTTGCCGGTGCCTTCAAGCCGTCCGACTCGGCTGCTGGCTTGCCCAGTTGCGGCCCGCAACCGATAACATCGCCGGAAAAGCCGCCGTCCCCCGTTGCCAGCGCGGCCTCATCCGCTACGAAGGTCATCCATGCCCGACAGCCAAACCTCTGCACCACGCGGCGGGGTCCGCCTTGCGCGCGGAGCTTCGCCGTGGCTCCTCCCGACCGTCGCCACCGCGGCCCTCAGCCTCGCCCGGGCCCGCAGGTCCGGACGCTGGGCCGCGGTGGCCGTGCCCACCACCGCCCTCGCGGCGGGCATGCTGTGGTTCTTCCGCGACCCCGAGCGCGAGATCACCCAGGGCCGGGTCATCTCTCCGGCTGACGGTGTGGTGCAGAGCATCATGCCGTGGAAGGACGGACGCACCCGCGTCGCGATCTTCATGAGCCCGCTGAACGTCCATGTCAACCGCGCGCCGCTGGCCGGCACCGTGACATCGGTCGAGCACATCCCCGGTGGGTTCGTTCCGGCGTTCAACAAGGAGAGCGAGAACAACGAGCGCGTTGTCTGGCACTTCGACACGGAGCTCGGCGACATCGAGATGGTGCAGATCGCGGGTGCGGTCGCCCGTCGCATCGTCCCGTACCTCCCGCAGGGCACGAAGGTCGAGCAGGGCGAGCGCATCGGTCTGATCCGCTTCGGCTCCCGGGTCGACATCTACCTTCCGGAGGGTGTCGAGGTCGCGGTCGAGGTCGGCCAGGCCACCACCGCGGGGGTGACTCGAATTGACCGTGATTGATCCCGACACGCAGGCCGGCTGGGTGCCGGAGAGCGAGTGCGAGGACGACGTCGAGGACATGCCGCTCTCTCTGCGGCTGTCGATAGCGGACACCCTTACTCTCGGCAACGCCACGTGCGGTTTCATGGCGGTGTACTTCACCACCACGGGAATCCTCATCCCGCACCTCACGGGCAGCGACGAAAGCGGCATGGCCCGGCACTCTGCGGCCACCGCCGTGATCCTGATGCTCCTCGCCGCGGTCTTCGACCTCTTCGACGGGCTGGTGGCGCGCAAGCTCCGCTCCTCGCCGATGGGTGCGGAGCTGGACAACCTCTCGGACCTGATCAGCTTCGGGCTGGCCCCGGCGTACTTCGTGCTCGTGTACGGCATGGTCGCGGACGACGCATACGAGCGGGTGTCGGCGCTCGCGGCGATCGTCGTCCTGCTTGCCGTGGTGCTGAGACTTGCCAGATTCTCCTGCGTGACCATGAAGGACGGCATGTTCCAGGGCATGCCGAGCCCCTTCGGAGCGCTCACGGTCGTCTCGATCGTGCTCCTGGAGCTGCCCTTCGTACCGACGCTCCTCGCGATCATCGGAGTGGCGTGGCTGATGGTCAGCCGGGTCGAGTACCCGAAGCCGCGGGGAGTCCTCGCGGTGGCAATGCTCAGCTGGATCGTGGCCGCGATGGGCCTGCTCGCCGCATGGGCGTTCGATGCCCCCGGCGGTCACCTGCTCCTGCAGACCGGCTGCGCGCTGCAGGTGGTCCTGGGAGCGGTCATCCCGCTCTTCGCGACGGCGCGGCGGGTGAACACCTTCCGCGACAACCGGCGCGAGGCCCGGGCGGCTCAGCTGCCCTAGGGCTGCGCGGCGGAGCCGCACAGAACGTACGACGAGGGCCCGGGTGCTTCCCCAGCACCCGGGCCCTCGCGCTTGTCCGGTCGGGCACCCGCTACGCGCCCCGCGCGCGGACCCAGCGGGCGGCGAGCAGGACGGCGATGTCGTCGGGGCGGTCGGGCTCCCGTCTCGCCTCCCCGATCACCAGGTCCGCCATGCCGGCGAGGGACGGCGCGTCGGCTGCCTCGATGATGCCGCGCAGCCGCTCGACGCCGTCGTCGATATCGGCCCCCGCCTGCTCGACCAGTCCATCGGTGTAGAGCGCAAGGATCGCGCCCGGGGGCAGCCGCAGACTGCTGACGGGGTAGGTGGCGTCAGGGGTGACGCCGAGCACCACCCCGCCGGGGAGTTCCAGGACCTCGGTCGTGCCGTCGGGATGGCGCAGCAGGGGTTGCGGGTGCCCGGCCCGGACGAGCTGCGTCCGACCGGTGGCGGGGTCGAGGACGATGTAGCAGCAGCTGGCGATCTGGCCCGGGTCGAGGTCGATGAGCAGCCGGTTGGTGCCGCTCATCACTTCCTGCGGGTCGTGCCCGCTGAGCGCGAAGGCGCGTACGGCGCTGCGCAGCTGGCCCATCGTCGCCGCGGCGGCGACACCGTGCCCCTGGACGTCCCCGATGACCAGGGCCAGCCCCCGGTCGGTCTCGATGACGTCGTACCAGTCGCCGCCGATGTCCATGCCCTGGGTGCCGGGGAGGTACCGCCCCGCGGTGTCGACCTGGTCGAGTACGGGCAGCCGGTGCGGCAGCAGGGCGTTCTGCAGGCCGCGGGCCACGGCAGACTCGGTGTCGTACCGCTGGGCTCGTTTGAGGGCGTGGGCGATGAGTCCGGCGAGCGCGGTGAGAACCGTGCGTTCCTCGGGGCTGAAGCCTCGCGGCCGGTCGAAGCCGAGGATGCAGGAGCCGACGGGCCGCCCGGAGGCGATGAGCGGCAGGAAGGCGCGGGCGCCGACGCTCTTGTCCAGGGGAATGCCGGGGTAGGCGGAGGCCAGGCGCTGCATGGATTCGAAGAAGATGGGGCGGCCGGAGGTGAGCGTCTCGACGCCGGGCAGATGGGCGTCGAGCCCGACGCCGTCGAAGCGGTTCAGGAAGCCGTGCGGGAATCCGGTCTCCCAGGCCAGGTAGAGGTGGCGTTCATTCAGCAGGTAGATCGCCAGCTGCCTGCCGCCGAACGCGGGGAGCAGCTCCTGGGTGACCACCGCGGACACCTGGCGGGCGGTGACGGCCTCCGTCAGCGCGATCGCGAGGGCGACGGGACGGTACACCCCGGCCGCGCCCTCCACCGGGGAACCCAGGCCCTCGCCCAATGCGACGGAGTCGCCCGGCGGGAAGGAGGGCTCTTCCGTGGCGGAGAGTGTGGCGGTCACGCCGTCGTGGCCCGGGTACAGGGACACCGCCAGCCAGTCCCGCTCGGTGCGGCGCGCGAGGAAGTGCACGGGTTCGTGGGACAGCAGTGCGGCCCGGTGGTGGTCCTCGTAGGCGGGATGCCCGAACCACGGCAGGGCCTCCCACAGGAGGCTTCCGAGCAGCTCGGCCCGCTGCCGGCCGAGCAGTTCCTCCGCCGGCTGGTTGACGTAGGTGATCCGTCCGAGCCGGTCGAGCGAGAAGATGCCGTGCGGGAGCCGGTCGGCGGCCTCGGCGATGACCGGTCCGGCCCCGAGGTCCACCAGGAATCCGGCCAGTGTCCCGGCCGCGCTGCTGTGCGGTGGCTGGGCCCAGCGGCTGGAGAGTTCCAGGAGGTTGGTCCGGCCGTCGGGGCCGCGCAACCGCATCCTGCGTACGAGCGGTCCGCCCGCGCTCGCCGCCCGGCGGGCGAGGGTCCACAGTCCGTACACGTCCTCCGGTGCCAGCAGTGCCATAAGGGCGTCGACGGTGCCCGGGAACCGCGCGGGCTCGGTGCCGAGGATCCCGCACAGCTCCGCGTCGGCGTCGACGGCACCGGTTTCGAGGTCCCAGTCGAAGTGCCCGATCCGTACCGGTGGCACGGTGACGGAGGGCAGCTGCACGGGGACCGGCTCGCCGTCCCATACGACCTTGGTGCTCCCGGCCGCCAGTCCGGCGAGCTCCGCACCGAGCCGATGGGCGATGTCGCGGAGCGCGCGCCGGTCGGCGTGCGAGACGGGTTTGCCGGGGGTGGCCGGGCGCAGCACCACGAGAACGCCGAACTTCTCCTGGCCGCCGAAGACGGGCACGTACAGCGAACCGAACGGGAACGGCATGCCCGCCATCAGCTGCGGGAACCGGCGCATGCCCTCCTCGGCGTCGGCGAGGTGGACGGGCTTCCCCGAGCGGTACGCCTCGGCCACGGGGAAGGGCCGGTTCACATGCATGCGCCACCAGGGGTGGAACAGCTGGGTCGGCAGCCCGGCGAGCACGGAGAGGCGCAGCAGCTCGGGGTCACGGGAGCACAGATATATGCCGCCGGCATACCCACCAGCGGACTCGATCGCGCTCACTGCGGCCTGCGCGAGCACCAGGGACAATTCGTCCGGCACCCCGCCGCCGCTCGCCCTCCCCGGCACCACCACGTTCTCGGGCGGAGGGTACGGGGGCAGGCCGTACGAGGTCACACAGCCAGGATGCGCCCCGGCCCGCCCGCGGCGCACCTCGGTGCCTGTGCCGAGGCGGGCGGCGGGCAGAAGTTCCGTGCGCGCCGGACCGAGCTCAGGGGTTGACAGCTGCTTGGCTGGGAGCATGCACGAGGTCGTTTTAGCTCGATCGTGTGACGGTCGGTTGATGGGCTTGCGGTGGGCCGGGAAGAC
>NZ_JBSFYR010000100.1:0-25854 GCF_053599875.1 Streptomyces sp. NPDC005151
GCGTAGGCCTGCCCGAACTTCAGACACCACCGCCGCACCGTCTCATACGAGACGATCACGCCGCGCTGGAGCATCAGCTCCTCAACCTCGCGGTAAGACAGAGGGAAGCGGAAGTACAGCCACACGCAGTGGGAGATCACCTCGACCGGGTACCGGTGACCCTTGTACGACGGCGGCACAGACGACACCAGCGATCCCCTTCCCAGCATGATCAACACGAAGATCATCCCACCCGGTCAGCCAACGTGACAGTGCCTGCCGGCGAGGTGGCGGGCCCTGATGGCGGCGAGGGCGACCGTGGCCATCTCGTCGTTGACGCGTGTGGGGCGGCTTGTTCCTGCCGCGCCCGGCCCGGGATGCCTGGCAGGCGCGGTTCCCTGAGCTGGCCGAGGTCGACACCCCGCGCCAGCAAGCTCGTCGACCACGGCACCGTGCACCTCATCGAGTGCGCGGACCGCGCGCTCGCGCTGCTGCTGACCGGAAGCTGCGGAGGCTGTGCACGCCGATGGGGGAACGTCATCTCGCGGTGCGCCCCGATGGCTGTCCTGCCTTCCGTGAAGCCGTACAGGCGCACGGGTAGGCACTGCTGGTCCGACCGCTCTTACCAACCCACCGAACAAGGGGCAGCGGGCTACTCGTCGTCGGACAGGGGCGCTCCTGCCGCCCGCAACTGCTCACGGACGCCCCAGCCGTAAGCATGAGCCAGGTCCTCGCCCGCGTAGTTCAGGACCTGGTCGCCGTCGTAGTCGCCCTCGCAGGCGGCGAGTCCGTCAAGCACGCCCAGAGCGATCTCGCGGGCGGCACCGGTGAACCCGAGGCCCAGGCGGCGGGTGATGTCCTGCTTGTACGGCTCGAGGGCTTCTTCCACCTGGCTGCCCGCCGCTTCGTACACGTCGACGTATCCGAATCCCGGCTGGTGCCCGGTACGCAAGTCGTCGATCTCCAGTTTCCGCAGGGCGTCTTCGACCATGACCGCGGTCTCCTGCCGCAGCCCTTCGGTGTCCGCCCGCTGCGCACGGCCGTGCCGTGCCGAGCCCGGGCTGTCGAGGAGGGCGACCGCCAGCCGCCCCACGTCCGCCCGCAGTCCAGGCCGCTCGGCGAGCAGGGACTCGAGTACCTGCCCCTTCTCGGCCGCGGTCAACTGACCGTACGCGTCCTGCGGATCGACCGTGTCCGCGTCCCGCGCGGGAGCCGGCGCCCAGCGGAGACCGGAGGCGATGGCGTCGAGGGCGAGTGCCACCGCGTGCGGGCAGAGCGTGGTGACCCTGGCATCCGCGCAGTGGCATTCGCCGGTCAGACGGCGGTTGACCACGCCCACCCAGACGTCGTACGTTCCACTGTCCGTGGTCACCGAGCCGCTCGCGCCGCCGTCGGCGGCCACGGTGTCCGAGACCGTGTCCGCGTCCCGCAGCCGCTGCCCGGCGCGGAAGGACTCGCTGGTCGTGGACGTCTTCACAGCTGTCTCGTTCACTACTGCTGCCATGTCCGTCATCCAACAACACCGCCACCGCACGACGCTACCGCGCCCGGTGCCGCAGGGGTATGACGGTGCGGGGCGTACGGCCAGGCAGGACAGCAGCCTGGGTGAGAGGTCTGACAGGATCCCGGGGTGACCCGTTTCAGCTCCGTGCTCACCGATCATCTGCGCGATATGCCGGCCCAGGCCCTCGCCGACGTACTTCGGACCCGTCCCGATGTTGCGGCCCCACCACTGCCTGGACTCCCCGAGCACCTCGCGGTCCGACTTGCCGATCCGGACCGTGTCCAGGCCGCCGAAGAGTGCCTGGGCCGCCCTGAGGCGCAGGTGCTCGATGCCGCCTGGGCCTGTGCCGCCGAGATCGTGGACTCTCACGTTCCCACCGGCGGGAGGCGTGGTCCATGGCCGCGGGTGGAGAGCGAGCCGGTGCTGCTCGCGCGCTTCGAGGACGTTCGCGCACTGCTCGGAGCCACCGGGCGGAAAGCGGCTGCCGATGTGGCTTTCTTCGTCGACAAGCTCGCACTGCGCGGTCTGGTCGCGGCCGCGCCTGAGGGGCTGCGGTTGCATCCGGCGTCGCGCGGACGATACGCCGCTCCGTTGGGTCTCGACGGTCGTGTGCTGCCCATGCTGGAGGCTCTCAACGCGGACGAGGTGCGGGTGATCGCCCGGAATCTCGGTGCCAAGGTGACCGGTCTGAGCAAGGGCCCGCTCATCGAGCTCACCGCGGCGCTCTTGAGTGACGGCTCCCGACTGGGGGCCCTGCGTGCTGCCGTACCCGAGGAATGCCGGGAGTCGGCCGAGCGGATGCTGGACGCCCTCATCGGTACCGGCCGGTGGGACGGCTACGTACAGTACGAGACACTGCGCCGGACCCCGTCGCCGCGACTGTCCCCCGAGGGGCTGGCCCAGTGGTGGCTGCGGGTTCACGGCCTCGCCTTCGGTGGCGGTCACCGTCATCTGCGGATGCCCCGTGAGGTGGCTCTGGCCCTGCGTGGTGAGGACTACCGGGCCCCGTTCACCCCGACCGCACCGACACTCGCCTCGGCGCCGCAGCAGATGGCGCGGGTGACCCGCGAGGGCGCGGCCGCGGCCGCCACCGCCGTCCGCCGTGTCGACGACGTGCTGCGTACGGCTGTCGAAGCCCCGGTCCCCTTGTTGAAGGGCTCCTCCGGCGTGGGAGCCAGGGAACTGCGCCGCCTGGCCAAGACCCTGGGCTGTCCGCAGACCGAGACGGCCTTCTGGCTCCACCTCGCCGTCCACGCCGGACTGCTCTCCCCCGTGGGCCGGGGACTGTGCCCCACTTCCGGCTACGAACGATGGCGGCGTGGTACTCCCGCGGCCCGCCTGGCGGCTCTGCTCCGATCCTGGCCCACCCTGCCCGCGCTGCCCCTGCTCGTCGGTCCTGACGCCCCGGCCCTCCTGTCGGACGAGGCCGAAAGGGCAGGAGCCGCGGGGGCTCGGCAGGCACTGACCGAGGTGCTGCGGGCCCTGCCCGAGGGCCATGGTGTCCGTGAGGACGAGCTCGTGGCCGCCGTGGTCTGGGGATGCCCGAAGCTCTTCGACGCCCCCGGAGACGAAGAGCTGGCCGAGCTGCGCCGTCGGCACTGCGAGCCGTACGCGCGCTACGAGGCGGACCGGGAGCTCGAGTCGGGCTGGGGCGGCGACGATTACGGGGACGAGGACTACTTCGAGCTCAACGGCGACGACTGCGACTGCGCGGGCTGCCGCAAGGCCGCAGCCCTGTTCGCCGCCTCTCCCCGGCCCGCGGATCTGGTCGCGGCGCTGTGCGCGGAGGCCACCCTGCTGGGTGTACTGGGGCATGGCGCACCCACCGCCCTGGGCAGGGCCACCGGAACCGGCATCGCCCGGGCTGCCGAGGAGGTGCTGCCGCCCCCGGTCGGCACGGTACGGTTCCAGGCAGATTTGACCGCCACCGCCACCGGGGTACCCGTCCATGAACTCAGCGACCTGCTGGAGAGCTGCGCTCATGCCGAAGCCCGGGGCCCCGCCACGGTCTGGCGATTCTCCGCCGACAGCGTCCGCCCTTTCCTCGACACCGACGGGCACGCCGAGGAACTGCTCCGCGAGCTGACCGCAGTCGGTGAGGGCGGCCGGGAACTCCCGCAGTCGCTCCGCTGTCTGATTGACGATGTCGCACGGCGACACGGGCACATTCGCGCGGCCGGCGCGCCCAGCTGCCTGTGGAGCGAGGACCAGGCGCTCATCGCGGAACTGTCGGCGAACCGGGCGCTGGCTTCCCTGGGACTACGCCGGATCGCCCCGACGGTGCTGCTCGGCGCGCGACCGCTGGGAGAGGCCCTGGATCTCCTGCGGGCCGCCGGGTACGCGCCCGTCGCGGCAGCGGAGAGCGGATCCGCGTCGGTCACCCGACGTCCACCGGCCAGGGAACCCGCCGCGGACAAGGACGATCCGGTCGAGGACATGGCCGTACTCGACCCCTTGCGATGGGCGCACGCCCTGCTGGCGGCGGGCGATACGGAGCCACCCGTCTGGCGCGGCCGTGCGCCGCACATCGCCCAGGCCGCACCGGAACTCGCGGCACGGGACTGCGCACGACTCGCCGACGCCATCGAGAACGGCAGACCGGTACGACTACAGGTGCGTGGCCAGGATTCTCTCATCGCCCTGGCACGGCCTGTCCTGGCGATGGACAGCTACGTCACCACCCTTACTCCGGACGACACCGAGGACTACGGCGAGACGTACCCGCTGTCTCGGATTCTGCGGGTGCTGCCGGCGGGGGATTCCCGGAAGAACACGGACGGAGAAGGACATGGTCATGGATGACAGCTCGGCGGAGCGGCTCAGGGACCTGGTGGCGGAGGCGACCGTCGACGCCTGCGACGAGGAGGAACAGCTCATGGGCCTGCACACCATGCTCGAGGAGGAGTTGGTTCTTCCCTTCACGACGCAGGTGCTCGGCCTCGACGTGCGCGTGGAGGAGATCACTTTGCGCGCGGGCGGTGGTGTGGTCGTCCTGTGCCGGCACGGCAGGCATGAGCAGGCGATCGGGATCCTCGACCGCGCTACTGGGCCTGGTAGAAGCCGGGCGCCGAAGTGCGCCGATAGGATCGCCCGATGAACGAGGTTCTCACGTCCGGTCAACCAGCCACGCCGTACACGAAGTTCCGCACGGCGCTGGGTGGTGATCCTTCCGCGGCCGAGTGCGAGCGGTGGGCCGCACAGCATCCCGGAGATCCGGAGGAGCCGTGTGCCCTGGTGGACGCCGGCTGGGCCACGGTGCGTAGCGGCGGCGACGTGGAACGCGCCCTCGCGCTGTTCCGTCGAGCGGCGGAGTCCGGCGGCGAGTTCGGGCGCGACGGGCAGGTCGGCGTGATCGACTGCCTTTATACGGCGGGACACGAGGCGGAGGCCGATGCCGCGGAGCGGGCGTTGCGGCTGGAACTGGCTTCCCTCCCGGTCGAGACCGCCGTACTCCGGATCTACGACGACATGGTCGAGGTGCTGTGCGATGCGGAGCGGAGCGAGCTCGCGTTGGAGTGGTGCCAGACGGCCCTCGACCGCGTCGGTGGACGTCCCGAGGGGCCGGAGCTGACCGCGTTCCGCCGCCGGGCGCTCATCGACCGCGGCATCCTGCGCCGTGAACTCGGCATCGACCTGGACGAGGAGGACCTGGCGGCCGAGGCCGAGGCCGACGCCTCGGTCAGAGAGGTGAGCGAACTTGTCCGGGAGCGGCTCGACGCGCTCTCCGCCAGGTCGGGGCCGGGTCTGCCGGATGCCGGGGAGGCGTTCGACTCCGTGGTGCTGCGCTGGGCAAGGCAGGACTTCGGGCAGGTGCGGGAGCGCTGGCCGGAGTCGACCGCGCACTACGGTGACGACTACGACGCATATGCCGCCCGGATCCAGCGGGAGGCCCGCGGCTACGACGAGGCCGGCGCCGCCCGTGTGCATCTGGTCGCCGGCACCCTGGCCGATTTCGACGCGTACGCCCTCCGTGAGGGGCGCGACCCGGCCGGGCAGGAGACGCGCCAGGAGTACGGCGAGTGGCGTTCCGTGGCCCACCCGGAGCAGACACTTTTCTGGCCGCCACCCCGCAACGGACCGTGCTGGTGCGATTCGGGCCGAAAGTACAAGAAATGCTGCGGCAGTCCGGCGAAGAACTGATCGGCTCAACCGGGAGAGGACGGCGAACCGCCTACCCCGCCACGGTCTGATCGTGCGTCTGCCCTTCCTGGCTGTCCGCCTGCCACTCTTGCCGCCCGCTACACGTGGTCGCGGACGCCGCCTACGACTCCGCTGCTCAATTCGGCTGAGCAGCGGAGTCCGGCCGGGAAGGCCGCAACGACCACCGCGTTGTCGCAGGTCGTGGTCCGCGCGTCGGAGCCGCCCCGGAATGCCGCAGACCCCGCAGACCCGCAGACCGCGGAGCCGAGCCGTCCAGCAGGCGCGGCAGCTCGGTGCGGCGATCGTCGTAGGGGCGCGCGCCAGACGGACGGCGCCACCGACGGCGGGCAAGTCGAATGGGGCGGGGTACACCGAGTAGCGTCGCCGAGGGGAGGCGTCGTTGAGCTGACGCGGGTTCGCAGTCGGTGGAGTCTGGTTGGCGTCGCTCGTGCACCCCGTCCTGGAAGTAGCCGCAGAGGCCCTCGCTCGGCGGAGGTCTCGTACCGGGGTTCTCGTGCCAGGGCTCGTGTCCCGCGGGTTCGGTAGGCTGGCCCGCGCAGGTGACGGAGCGTGCCCGTTGCCATCCGTTCCGCTGCTCCCCGAGCGAGGTCGCTTGAGTACCGTCACCATTCGCCCCCCCATCCCTGACGGCTCGGCTCCGCGGCCCGAAGGACTGCCCGACGCGTTCGCGGTGCTGTTGGCCCAGCTGGGCGCGGCTCCGGTGGATCCGGTCACCTCGGTGCTGGTGGACGCGGCAGTGGAGGTGTGGCGCAGGCCCGGTTTCGACTCCTTCCTGTCGCTGCCGCAGCTGTCCTTCGCGCCGTTCGGGTACCAGATGCAGACCGCTCAGACGGTGCTGCGGCGGATGCGGGGCCGGGCGATCCTTGCGGACGAGGTGGGGCTGGGTAAGACCATCGAGGCGGGTCTGGTCCTGTCCGAGCTGCGGATGCGGGGGTTGGCGGATCGGACGCTGGTGCTCACCCCGGCGGGGCTGGTGGAGCAGTGGCGCGAGGAGCTGGAGCGCAAGTTCGGCCTGCCGACGGTGATCGCCCGGGGCCGGGGCTGGGAAGAGGCGGACGCGGAGCGGCCGGTGGTGCTCGCCTCGATCGCCGCCGCGCGCCGGGAGCCGCTCAAGTCCCGGCTGACCGGGGGGCAGTGGGATGTGGTGGTGGCGGACGAGGCGCACCGGTTGCGCAATCCGCGCAGCGCCTCGGGGAAGCTCGCCCGGGCCTTGCGTGCCCGCTATCTGCTGCTGCTCACCGCGACTCCGGTGGAGAACCGGTTGCAGGACCTGTACGAGCTGGTGAGCCTGGTCGCGCCCGGGTTGCTGGGTACCCCTGCGCAGTTCCGCCGGCGGCACGCCGGAGCCGGGGCGGATCCTTCGGCGCCGCGCAACCTGGACGAGTTGCGGGCCCGTACCCGTGAGGTGATGGTTCGTCACCGGCGCAGCGAGGTCGAGGTGCTGCTGCCGCAGCGGCTGGCCGAGACGGTGCTGGTGGCGCCCTCGCAGGAGGAGGCGGAGCTGTATGCGGGGATCGCGGCCAGGATCAGGGCGGAGGCCAAGGGCGCGTCCTCGGCGCGGCTGTTGACCCTGCGGGGTCTGACGCGGCTGGCCGGATCGAGCCCGCAGGCTGCCGCGCCGACCCTGGCCAAGGCGGGCTGGCCGGACCTGGCGGCGCTGGCCCGGGAAATCGAGGGATCCACCAAGGCGGAGCTACTGCTGGAGCGGCTGCGTCGGCACAACGGACAGGGGGAGAAGGTGTTGGTGTTCACCGCCTTCCGGCAGACCCTGGACGCGCTCGCCGCGCGGCTGGAGCGCGAGGGCGTCCAGGCAGCGGTCTACCACGGCAGCCTCTCGCGCCGGGACAAGGAATCGGCGGTGGCGGCCTTCCGCGATCAGGCGCCGGTGCTGCTGTCCACCGAGTCCGCCGGAGAGGGCCGCAATCTGCAGTTCTGCCATGTGATGGCCAATGTGGACCTGCCGTGGAACCCCATGCAGATCGAGCAGCGCCTGGGCCGACTGCACCGGGTGGGGCAGGAGCACGACGTGGTGCTGACCAATCTGGTCGCCCGGGGCACCATCGAGCAGCGGATCCTGCACGTCCTCGAATCCAAGATCAATCTGTTTGAGCTGGTCGTCGGCGAGCTCGACATGATCCTGGGCCGGGTGGACGAGGACTTCGACTTCGAGGCCTCCGTCTTCGACGCCTTCGCCACCGCGGAGGACGACGCGGAGTTCGAGGAACGCCTGGAGCGCCTGGGCGAGCGGCTGGTCAGTGCCCGCACCGACTACCTGGACAGCCGCGGCGCGGTCGACGCACTGGTCGGCGGCGATGACGAGCGGGAGGCGGGCCGGTGATCCGCAAAGAGGCTGGGCTGGTTTTCTGGCTGGACTGGGTCGAGCACCGCGGCGGGCTGTGGGAGGACGCCGGGGACACTGCCCTGGCACTCCTGCCCGCTGCCCTGGCGAGCGAGCTGGAGCTGCCCGAGGAGACCGCGGTCACCGCCGACCCCGATGCCGCCCGCGAAGACGGCGCCCTGCTGCTGGTGACCGGACACCCGGTGGTCGCCAAGGCCGCCGAGAGCGTTCTGGCCGCAGGCGACACCGGCACCCTCACCCTGGCCGCGCCGCGCTCCGTGCCGCCCGATGCCGCCACGTTGCTGTCCAAGGCCCGAGAGCATCTCCCGGTCGAACACGGCCGCCTGGATCCGCGCGCCGGCGCCACGCCCGAGCGGGCCCTGCGGCCGGTGCTGCGCGTGGGCGCCCTGGTGGGCTACGAGCTCTCCGCGGAGGACCACTTTCAGGAGCAGGTCGAGGTGTTCGTCGACGTACCCAGCCGCCTGCGGGTGCCGACGAGGGTCAGCGAGCGCCTCGCCCGCACCGGCCATGACCCCCGTGCCGAGACCGCACTGCCGGCCGGGCTTGCCGCCGCCGTGGACCACGACTCCACCAGCCGGCCGGACCTGGCCGCGGCCCTCGCCGAGGCCCACCGGATGCTGGAGGCAGCCGCCGAGCTGCGCCGTGACGGGCTGGCCGGGCAGATCGGCGACGCGTACGCCAAGGAGCGCGCCCGCGCCGAGGAGTACTACGCCGCCGCCGTGGACTCCTTGGAGCGCCGTGCCACCACCGCGCCCCAGGACCGCGCGGCGTTGCTGCGCGCCCGTATGGAGAGCACCCGCGAGGAGGGCGCCCGCCGCCTGGCCGAGATCGCCGAAAAATACCGTGCCCGCCACACGCTCACTCCCTACCGGCTGCACCTGCTGGGAGTCCCGGTGCTGCGCCTCGCGCTGGACGTCCGCAGGGGCGAGCGGCGCTACCCGCTGGACCTGGACTGGCTGCTGCCCGCCGGAGAGTTCGCCCCACTGCGCTGCCCGGCCTGCGCCCAGAGCGGTGCGCCGCTGGTCGCGGCCAAGACCCATCTGGGCTGCGCCCGATGCCTGGCCCCCAAGCACCCCACCCCGGTTCCGGCCTCGGAGTCCGTACCGCCGCCCCGCGACGGTGCCGCCGCGCACGCTGCCGCATCCGCGGAAGGCGCGGTGGCACCGGTGCGTGCGGACGCCACCGTTGCTGTGGGGCTGCCGGCCGCACGAAACGCCGAGGCCGCAGGCGGCGCTGCGCCGCGGAGCGGGGGTGGAGCGAAGGCCGGGCGAATCGCCGAGGCGTCCGCAGCGCGCGCCGCATCCTCCCGCCCCGGCTCCCGGCCCGCCACACCCGGCCATGCCCCGTCCCCGCCGCAGCGCCGATCTGTCGATCCCCAGACCCTGCAGAAGCGTGCCTTCACCTTCTGGGAGCACGCCGCAGGCGGCGACCGCCGCAAGCTGGAGCGGCTGTGCACCCCAGACTCGCCCGCCGCCGCCCTGCTGCGGCTGTACGGCGCGGCCGGGCCGCTGTACGGGATCGGCGTCGACTCCCGGGAGCGGGTGGAGTCCTGCAGCGCCGCGGTCTTCCCCGCCGAGGGACGACGCGGCTGGGACAGTGCCGGAGGTGAGGTCCGCACCGACCGGGGACGCCATGACTACCTGCTGCGCTGGTCCCTCGGGCCCGACCGGCTGATCGCCGAGGTCCTGCCCCACCAGACCCCCTACGCGATGAACGCCAGCACCATGATGGCGCGCTACCGCCCAGGTGGTACTGAGCCGGCCACCCGCCTCCCGCGCACCGGTGCCGAGCTGGACCCGGTCGCCCACCTGCTGTGGCGGCGCACCCCTGCCCGACACGGGGCGCACCTGGCCGCACGGGCCCTGGCCTCCTGGTGGCGACTGGCCGACCCGCGGGCGTTGCGGGAGCGCTACCCGGCTGCGGTCCTCGCTGCCGCCGCCGAGCGGTCCGCCTGCTACTGGAGCGGCGTCGGCGGGGGCGGTTACGGCGACGCGGCACGGCTGTGGCAGGTCCCCGAGGCCGACCTGCGCAAGGCCGGCACGCACCTGCAGCGTTTGCTGAAACTGACCCAAGACCAGCCCTGGTAGTCGCGCACCGCGCCCGGCCCGATCGGCCGGGCCGTCCCCACCCGGAACGCGCTGCCGAAGACTGCGGGTGCCGACCGCCTCGCCGCCGACCGCCCGGCGGACGCACTCGCCGTCTACCTGCGCGCCATCGAGCCCCTCAGGACCGTCACCGGCGACGCCAACTACCAGCAGATCGTCCGGCTGCTGCTCAGCGCCCGTGTCTGCCACCAACGCCTGGGCGCAGCCGCCGAGTTCGAGACATGCCGCACCGCGCTGCGTGGGTCGTGTCCCGCCTCGTGGTGTAAGCGACCTTGCTCGACGAGTTCCGGTAAGCCGCGCGTCGGCCACCCCATTGGACATGGCTCCCCGCGTCGTGCGCGGCTGACCTGCCGTCAGCACTATCGGCAGTCCCGAACCGCGTCGATGTGGCGATGACCTGCGCATTCCGAGTACTTGATCGGCTACACCACCTGGCGGGACACCATCCACAGCTCCCCTGTCTGGTTGCGGATCGAGGCGTCGCCGACGTCGCTGACGGACACCACAGCGACCGGCGGACGGCGCTCGCGCAGGGGCATACTGGGCGCATGGAGTCACGGATGCGGTATGCGGAGATCCGGCCGTACACGGTTCCAGAGACCCTGGATGAGCTGACCGGTCCGAGGGATGGGGTCGTGGTTCTGCCGACCGTGTTGGACTGGTCGCCGAAGAGGGCCTACGCCCTGTCGGACGACGTTGACCTGCGGATGCTCTATGAGACGGTCATCCGCGAGGCCATGCATGTGGAGGAGCTGCGGCAGTTCCTGGACTCGATGCTTCCCTCGGCGGTGTGGCAGAGATTGTGGCTTCCGCCGCGGGTGCGGCTGATGTGGGAAGGGCGCTTCCCGGAGCTGGCCCGCAGGGCTGCGTAGTATTCGCTGGCATGGACCCGTCAGGCGCGCCCGTATCGGTCTTGGAGCCGCCGTGAGATACGGCTTCGTCCTGGCCTGCGGGTACGCGGTTCAGGCGCACGGGTTCCTGGAACCCGAGCACCGACAGGCGCGGGCTCCTTCGCCGGCTCCGGCGTCCGGCACCCGAGCAGGGGGACACGGTGCTGGAACCCAGCGAAGGGGCGCTTGTAGAGGTCCTACAGTGACCTCCGTTCCTCTCTCTGACCGGTTGACAGTGTCGTCGGGAGCCCAGCTCCAGTCTCGCCGGTGGGCCGGTGACAATCCCTTCGGTGGACAACCGGTGGACAGACGCCTTTGGACCGTGCATCACGCGGTGGCACGGGTCAACCTGTTGCACATGCTCTGATCAGGAAAAACGTCACTGGGCGGCACGACGAGGCACTGCGCAACACGATCGCTCATGGTCTCGTAATGCGTAGGTCTCGCTACCTGACGACGCGCACCGACTGCACTCCACACCATGAGGCGGCTTCAAGGGCGCATGGTCAGCTCGGAAGGGGGCCCATCCCACCTCAAGAGCGAGGCGCGGCAGGGACATCCCAGGGACTTTTCAGGGACTTTCACGCCTGTCTCAGGGAGATTCCAGGGACTTTCCGCCGCGTAAGCAGGGAAGGCCCTGACAGCGCTGAAAGATGCAAACGCGCAGGTCAGGGCCCATCCCGTCAGCACTCGATGATGTTCACCGCGAGCCCGCCGCGCGCCGTCTCCTTGTACTTGACCTTCATGTCGGCGCCGGTCTCCTTCATGGTCTTGATGACCTTGTCGAGGGAGACGTGGTGGCGTCCGTCGCCGCGTAGCGCCATCCGAGCGGCGGTGACAGCCTTGACCGCGGCCATGCCGTTGCGTTCGATGCAGGGGATCTGAACCAGGCCGCCGACCGGGTCGCAGGTCAGTCCGAGGTTGTGTTCCATGCCGATCTCGGCGGCGTTCTCGACCTGTTCAGGGTTGCCGCCGAGGACCTCGGCAAGGCCGCCGGCGGCCATGGAGCAGGCGGAGCCGACCTCGCCCTGGCAGCCGACCTCGGCGCCGGAGATAGAGGCGTTCTCTTTGAAGAGCATGCCAATGGCGCCTGCCGCGAGGAGGAAGCGGACGATGCCGTCCGCGTCGGCTCCCGGCACGAAGGCGCGGTAGTAGTGCAGCACCGCCGGGATGATGCCGGCCGCGCCGTTCGTCGGGGCGGTCACTACCCGGCCGCCCGCGGCGTTCTCCTCGTTGACCGCCATCGCGTACAGAGTGACCCACTCCATGGCGCGGTCGGCCGGGTCGCCCTCGGCCCGCAGCGCGCGTGCCGAGGTCGCGGCTCGGCGGCGGACCTTCAAGCCGCCCGGCAGGATGCCCTTGCGTGACAGGCCGCGGGCCACGCACGCCTCCATCCCTTGATCTTCGCAGGGAATCCCGGCGTTTACGCCGGGAGGGAATGCGATCCCTGGGGCGGAGGCGCGGAGCGCCGGAGTGCTCTGCGCCGTTGTCAGTGGGGCCCACTATGTTGATCAGGAAAACCGAAGGGGGTGGGCTGGATGATCCGTGCGTACAAGTTCCTCATGCGGCCCACCGTCCGCCAGGACCAGGCTCTTCGCGAGATGCTGCGCGATCACTGCTCGCTCTACAACGGCGCCCTGCAGGAACGCCGCGACGCCTACCAGCACACCTCGAAGACCACGGTCCGATACGGGCAGCAGTCTGCGCAGCTCAAGGAGATCCGGGCCTTCGACTCGGAACGTCAGGGCCGCTGGTCGTTCTCCTCCCAGCAGGCGACCTTGCGCCGGCTGGACAAGGCATTCGCCGCGTTCTTCCGCCGCATCAAGGCCGGAGACAAGGCCGGATACCCGCGCTTTCGTGGAGCGGCCCGGTTCGACACGGTGGACTTCCCCAAGGACGGTGACGGCTGTCGCTGGGACTCCACCCCCAAGGCCCCCGTGACCCGCGTGCGTCTGCAGGGGGTCGGGCACGTCAAGGTGCACCAACACCGGTCGGTGACCGGCAAGGTCAAGACGATCAGCATCAAGCGCGAAGGACACCGCTGGTATGTGATCCTGACTGCTGAGCAGACCGAGCCGGAGCCGCTGCCCGCCACCGGCAGCGTGGTCGGCATCGACCTGGGCATAACCAACTTCCTCGCCGACTCAGGCGGCGGATTCGTGCCCAACCCGCGTCACGGGCAGAAGGCCGCCGCGAAACTCGAAGCAGCTCAGCAGACGCTCAGCCGGTGCAAGCGCGGCTCCAGGCGTCGAGGCAAGGCCGTTAAGGAGGTTGCCCGGCTGCATCGCAAGGTGCGCCGTCAGCGGCTCGACCACGCACACAAGACCGCGCTTGACCTCGTGCGCGAACACGACTTCATCGCGCACGAAGACCTCAAGATCCGCAACATGAGCAAGGCCCCCGAGCCGCGTCCGAACGGGGACGGTACCTACGCCCCGAACGGGGCTGCGGCAAAGGCCGGGCTGAACCGCTCGATCGCTGATACCGGATGGGGGGGTGTTCCTCGCGATCCTGAACGCCAAGGCAGAGTGCGCCGGACGGGAAGTGGTGGCCGTGGACCCCCGCAACACCTCGCGGCGATGCCCCGAATGCGGGCACATCGCCAAGGAGAACCGGCCCACACAGGAGAAGTTCCACTGCGTCTCGTGCGGCCACAGCGCGCACGCGGACACCGTGGGAGCCACCAACGTTCTACGGGCCGGGCTGGTCCGTCGCGACGCCAACCCGGCATAGCGAGAAGCCCCCTCGTTCACGAGGGGGAGGAGTCACGGCTGCCAGGCCGATGTCCAGGCGCCTGCAGGCGGCGGCGATGGTCGCGCCGTCGGCGCCCAGGGCCCGGATCCAGGCCTCGGTCTCGTGCGGCCACATCCGCAGGTCGGCCCAGGCGGCGGCCTGGGCCCGCACGACAACCGCCCGCATGCGTGGTGCCCGGGCCCGGAGGATGCCGAAGATGTGGTCCTGTAGCGACCGGCGGTCGGTGCGCCGGCCTGGGTGCGTCGGCCGGGACGGCGAGGGCATGCGTCGGCGCACGGCGGCCAGGTCGGCGGCGAGATCGAGGCCTTCACGAGCGGCGAGCGTTTCCGTGCTCGCAGCACTCGGCTCCTCGACAGGGGCGAAGTAGTCGTAGATGGCCTGCAGTTCGGGGTCGTTGAAGCGTGCAGCGGGCATAGCGGACTCCAAGAAGTGATGGCGGGACGCGGGCATGAGGAAGGCCCCGTGCGCACGGGGCGACGGGGCTTTCGAGGAGGGCGTGGGCCAGCGGTGTGTCGAATGCCGCCAGCAACGAAAAAGGGGTGGCGGTTAGCCACCCCTGAGGCGGAGTAGATGCACACCCCGCACGACAGCGGCCAGCGTAGCCGCGCAACTCGCCGCGTGTGGCGAACTCACCCAAATGCGCTGCCGCGCTGCTCTCGTTTCCCGCTGCCTTTGTCTGCCTGCTGTGCATCCTCCGGCCGCGCCCCGGTCCTCCGGCCAGCCGGCAGTCCGCTACCGCGTTCCGCTAGACGCCGACCAGCGTTCGGTTACGCTCCGGTCCTGGTCAGACATCCCATGCCGTCTTGGTGTCAAGTGGCGGCCGAGAGGGTCGCGTGGTGTGACCACGCGGTGGACTCGTCGTAGGGGGTGTGCGTCTTGAGGCATCCGTGGAGGATGCCGACGAGGCGGTTGCCGAGCTGTCGCAGGGCGGGGTTGTAGCCCGCGTCGCGGGCGCGCTGTTTGTCGTAGTAGCGCCGGGCTCCGGGCGAGGTGTTCAGCGCCGAGAAAGCCTGCCGGTGTAGGGCATCAGCGAGGCGGTTGTTGCGTGCGTAGCGGGCCTGAACGGCGTGTGTGCGGCCGGAGGCACGGGTGATCGGGCTGGTGCCGGCGTAGTTCTTGCGGGTCTTCGCGGAGGTGTAACGGGTGGGGTCGTCCCCGAACTCGGCCAGCACCCGGGCGCCGGTGATCGCGCCGATGCCGGGCATCGACAGGTAGATCTGAGCGTCCGGGTGCGCGCGAAAATGCGCGCTCACCTGTTCTTCCATCATGGTTATCTGCTCGTTCAGGGCGATCAGGAGCCTGGCGTGCGCGGTCGCGGCGGCGCCGTAGGCTGCCGCGACCGGGGTGGCGACGCCGAGCTGGGGTTCGCGCAGCGCGGCCTGGATCGCGCCGGCCTTCTGGTCGCGGTGGTGGCGCCGGTGCCGGGCCAGGACCGCGGTGATCTGGGGCTTCGTCAGCTTCGCCGCCTGCTCCGGGGTGGGCGCCTTGATCAGCAATTCCAGGGCGTCGGTGCTGGTCAGCTCCAGGGACGCGTAGGCGGTCAGCGCGCCTGGGAAGTACTCGCGCAGCGTGTTGCGCAGCCGCTGGAAGGTACGGGTGCGTTCCCAGATCAGGGTCTGGTGGGCGCGGGCGACGACGCGGACGGCCTGTGCCTGGTCGCTGTCGCCTGCGACGGGTCGCAGTTGGGGGCCGTCGATGCGGACCATGTCGGCGAGCGCATGTGCGTCGCCCTTGTCGCTCTTGGCCCCGGAGGTGCCGTACCGTTCCTTGAATCGCGCGGCCTGGCGCGGGTTGATCGCGTAGACGCGGTAGCCGGCTGCGAGCAGCGCCTGCACCCAGGGGCCGCGATCGGTCTCGATCCCGACTGCGACGTTCTCAGGCTCCAGGTCCTCGACGCCGTGCCGGGCTATGAGCATATGCAGCTTGGCGATGCCCTCCACGCCCTCGGGCAGCTGGGCGGAGGCCAGTTTGCGGCCTGTCTCGTCCTGCAGCTCGACATCGTGGTGGTCCTCAGCCCAGTCATCGCCAATGAACAGCACCAGCACTCAACTCCTCGCCCTCGTCCGCTACTTGCATGCAGCCAGCGGAAGGCACGGCTCGCGCCCTAATGGATCCAGTGCTCACGCCCAACCGCCCGGCGGGCACGCCATCCCATCAGCAGTCAGGCCTCCCGGCCAACCAGCAGGGGCACGGTCTGACCACAGAGCTCGAATGGCTCCGGCATGGAGAGTGCTCACCCGCTGGCGGCTACGGACCGTAGTCTCCCTCACGGCCCGACGAAGCCCATTAGGCAGTTGTAATGGAAGGGGTGAGGTGGGCATGCAGGAGCCGGGGGCGGACCGGGAGGAGTGCCGACGCTGCGTGGGAGCGGCGGCGGCGGTCTGGGTGCGTGCGTGTCCAGCACCGGGGGCGACGATAGCCGATCTCCGCCGGCCTGGGTGGCCGTACCCGGCGTCGAACCCCGGGAGCCCTACCGCGGCCTGAAATACCCCTGGGGTGCCTGTGCCGCGACTGCGGGACGATCACCTCGCCCACCCTCGGGTCGATCCTGGCCGGGCAGAGCGGATGCCGGCGCTGCCCCGAGCTGTGGGCCGCCGCGCGCCGGGGCGAGCGGCCGCCTTGATGCGCGAGGTCGGCTGCGATCAAGTCACCGTATGCGGTTGCGGTTCCAGGGGCGGGGGATCACGGACCGGCAGCGAGAGGAGCACTTCCGCGCGAGGAAGGTCCACGGGCGTTGCGACGCCTGGCTTTCCCGCCCGAATCCGGCTCGCAGTGTCGGACGGCCTGTCCCGGCCGCCGGGTCTGGCCGTGCTGCTGGCGTGGTGTCCCCTCGTTGCCCGTGGTACTGCGGGGAGGCCGGGCTGCCCGACGCGGTCCCGGCCGATGTGCGTCGTCCGTGCCCCGAGGCACCCCGTTGGTCAACTTGCCCCTGACCCAGTGGGGTTGCGGCAGGATGAGTGGCATGGGACGAGCCTCTCGCCGGCGCGCAGAACGCCGTAACGCGCCGCTGGTTGAACGCGGCGGGGGGTCGGGGGAGCGGTATCTCATCCGCCCGGCCGCCGCGGACGATGACCTCGGGGTCCTGCACGCTCTCCTCGAAGCGGTGGACTTCCTCGACCCGGTTATGCCGACGGTGATCGTCGACCGGCTGCGCACCGGCTGGCGGCTGCCGGGCCAGTTCGGTGCCGCGAGCCTGCTGGTCGCCCAGGAGCAGTCGGAGGGACAGACCGTTGCGCTTGCCCATGCGATTCCTCCGGTGGAGTGGCTGCTGTCCATGGAAGGCGTCCTCGGCCGTGAACTGTGCACGCTGCTGTCGAGGGTACTCGTCGAGCTGGAGGCCGTGTCCGTGGCCGACAGCGCCCGGGGCCAGTGGCTGGGGCACCGGCTCGTCGGCGACCTGGTCCGCTCCTACACCCGCCAGGGTTACCAGGCGATGCTGGGCGGAATCCACACTCGCAAGCCGTACCTGGCGCCCTACTACGAGGCGGACGGCTTCAGCGTTCTGGTCGCTGGTGCCCCGCTCGATCTGTGCCTGCCCATCGGCCGGTTGCGCTACCCGGCGGAGCCGTCGATGCGGCATCTGGTGCGCCCGCTCGGCCCGGCGGTGTCGTACCGTGCCGGCGAGCTTCAGGGCCTGCTGGCAGGCCGGCTGTCCTGAGCCGATCCCGGCGTAGCACGAGGGCCGACGACGTCGTGCCCCCCGCGACGAGTGGCTGATTGAGACAATGCGCGGCTTTGGCGTCACTGACCTGAGCCTGCTACGACTGGCCGCCGGCGTGCTTGACCGACTCGCCGATCCGAGCTGGGCCGGCCTGGGTGCCCCACACGATCTGGTGGCAGCTCTACCCGCTCGGCTTCGGTGCTACCCCCAGCCCGGGGGTGACCGCGCTCGTCCGTCGGCGTGGAGGAATTGAGGGAGGCGCTAATCGATGTCGCCCTGGAACAAGGGACTTCTTGGCGGCCCCGTCGCACGGCCCCGGTCGACCCTAGCTGGGCATGCGCCCGATGTGGGTGACGAGGATGCGGATGACGTCGTTGTCGATGATGTACAGCGCCCGGTACGAGCCGACCCTCAGGCGCCGGTACACACTGCCGTACGGCGTTGAGTTGGCAGGCCGGGGATCCTCGGCGAGGGCGTCCACGGCTTCGTACAGGGCGGCAAGACCCTGCGGGTCGTCTTTGAGGAACCGTACTGCGGCGCTGGTGGCCTCGGGCTCCCAGATGATGCTGTAGGTCATGTACGCAGCCCCAGCATGCGGCCGACTTCTTCGTGACTGACACCCTCGCCGAGCGTGCCCTGCGCCATGCGCCGCTCGCGTTCAGCGATCGCCAGGGAGTCCTCGAGATCCTCTATCACCTGGGGTGATACGAGGAGTGCCGCGACGTGGCCGTGGTCGGTGAGTGCGATGGTCTCGCGGCCGTGTGCAGCGCGCCGCACGAGGTCACCGAGTTCGGAGCGTGCCTTGCTGATCGCGATCTCAGTCATGCTCACATGATGCCACAAGATTAATCTAGTGCACATCATGCCGAGCCTGGACAGACCGGGGATTCCGAACCGTCGGACTGCCCCGCGATTTGGCGTGCCACCAGGCTGCGCACGTGGTGGAGGAGGTCCTGCCGGTCGGTACCGCGTGGGAGCCGGGCGGCGCGGCAGCCGGTCATAGACCGGGCGGTCCGGCCGTCCGGTCCGACGTCCTCGTCGCTGTGCTGAGGGTCGCGATCGCCTCCCACCGTGACGTGCGCGTCCTGGTGGCATTCCCTGATCGTGAGGAAGCCGAACGCCTCCGTCTCCTGGGGAGCCTCGGATTCGACCCTGACGTCGACTGAACCGGTGCGCCGGGTTCAGCAGGCCCTGTGTGTCGCTCGTCCGGGCCGGGTGTCGCCGAATGTTCCCGCCTGTCTCGTGGGGCTTGGTGTACTGGACTGTCGGAGCTGAGCGAGGCAGGGGAGTGGGACGTTGGGCGGGTTCAGCAGGGGTTACACCCTCGGGCCGAGGGGCGCGTGCGGGTGACGGACTTCAAGGACTTCGAGTGGGTGGTGTGGCGCCTGGAAATCCAAGACCCGCAGCAGCTCGCGGGCGAGGATCCGGACCTGGACGAGCGCACCCAGGAGACGATGACGGAGCTGGCCGCGTCACTGGGCTGCGTGTACGAACTCTGCGTCGACTACGACTCCCACGACGACGAAACGCCGTACTACGCCTGGTGGGTCCGCCTGCCCGCAGCCGAGCATGCCCGACTCGACAAGGACGGCCTGCCGCTGGTCATCGGCCCGCTGCGCCAGTACCTGACCACCCAGCTTCCCGACGGTTTGAAGTGGGAGATCACGCCGGACCGCGAGTTGACGTACGACCACGCCGGCAGCGTGGCCATGCGGGCCGCCTACGACGATCTGATCGCCGCGTTCGAGCGCGCCCTGATGCCGCTGCACGTGGACGGGGCCGATGCTCTCGATCCGCGGGCGAAGGTCTGGAAGTGGGAGGAGAACCTCCTGGTCGGCACGTTCGACCTGTGGCTGTGCAACGACACTGACCGCCCGCACACCTGGATCGTCGTCACCGTCGGCCTGTGGACCGAACCGCAGCTCTTCGACGAAGAGCCCGCAACCCGCCTCGGCCACTTCGACTTCACCCCGCACCACCCGCTGCTCCTCCTGCCCCGCCCGCCGGCCCCGGCGACCTTCACCGCCCGCATCACTTCCGGCTCTTTCCCCCACAAGGGCACCTCCAGGACGAAGGCCGCCGACGCCATCGGGACAGCTCACCAGTGGACGGCCAACGACCCCGCCATCCTGGCCGAGCGGGTCGCCCACGACCTCACGCTGCTGTGGCCGCACCTCACCGGCCCGGAAAGGAGCTGACGATGGCCTCGTACGCGAAGGACCCGCGCTGCACCGCCATGGCCGAAGCCCTCGTGCCCCTGCTGCGCCGCAACTGCCCAGACGGCGCCGGCGGATTCGGCGGCTCGTACCAGGTGAACCTGGATGACGAGGAGGCCGTCGGATTGGGCGGGGTGGAACTGATCCGGGCCGCGATGCGTAAAGCGGCCCGGCAGCTCGGCTGGAAGGTCACCACGATCGGGATGATCGGCACCCGCCACGGCACCATGGTCGTCGTCCAGGACGTGCGCGAGGTACCCGAGGAGCACCAGGCCGTCCTCAACGATGCCATGAACGACCGGATGCGAGCCGCGCTGCACAAGGTGTGGGGCGAGCAGGGCCCGGCCCCTGTCCAGCGCGGCTCGGTGGCCTTGATGACTCAGGAGTTCCGCGCGGCCGTTGCCACGGGCAGCGCCTAACGCTGTACCGGGGCCTGGGCGAAGTGCAGCACGACGGCCTTGGCTCCGGCGGCGACCTCATCGACCAGAGCGTCGCTGCGCGGGTCGGCCGCATGGCGCGTAGCCCAGATCATGGCGAACTTGATGATCTGGTCGACGTCACTGGGACACAGCACGATCGCGTCACCGGTGTGCAGCGGCTCGGGCTGGCGGTGCTGCCACAGCCGGTAGAAGCGACCCTCTTCGTCGTTGAAGCCCAGGTGCAGGTCGCGTACTGACACGAAATCGAGAGATTGCAGCGATGTGAGATCGGAGTGGTCGTGATGCGTGAGGCGTACGACGGGTACCAGGCAGCGGGCCGGTTGAAGGTGCCGGTTGCGGCCTGGCGGTGGGCGGCGGTCTCGAACCTGGTCCCGGCTGCCAATGCCGGAGTGGGTCTGTGGTCGCGTGCGGTTGTCGAGGTCACAGATGCGGAGGCGGTGCGGGCGGTGCTGCGGAGACCGGCCGTTAGCCTGCTGGTATGTCAGAGCGTGTTATCCCGGGCCGTACGGGCGGCCTGATCACTCTGGGCGCCGCGGACGCTCTGTGGGCCGGCTTGACGGCCGGCAGCGCTGTGCCGACGGCTTCTGCGGCGTTCACCTGCTCTCCTGCCAATGCCCAGGCGGGCTACGTCCTGCTCGGTAGCCGTGTGGTGGCGACGGTGGAGGTAAGCGGCGGCCAGTGGAGTGTTCCGGAGACTGAGGTGCGCCGGGCGGCAGCGGAACTGAACGCGGTTGAGATGGACCGCCAGGACCTGGTCCGCATCGGTCCGTTCCGTGACGGGCCGAAGCAGGAGCACAACGAGGGAACGCCGCTGCGATGGCGCCAGCGCATCGCCCGGGAACTGCAGGAACTGGACAAGCCCGAGCGGGAGCCACGATGTGATGGCGGCCGGCCGTACCATCTGGCGGGGATCGACTGGCGGCGGATGCTCGTGGAGGAAACCCGCGACCGGACGGCGCGGACATGGTGGCTGCCGCGCGCTGTGGTCAGGCTGCTGGATGTGGCCGAGCACACCGAAACGCGGTGGCTGCGAGCCGCGCGGACCTGCCAGGCAAGCCCAACCGTCACCGAGTCGCCCTCCCACCACTGGCAGGCCCGAGCCGCCGACGGCCGGCAGACGACGAGTCCCGACTGCCCAACCGCCCCACTGCGCCCGTACAACGAGGAACTGAAAGGCCACTTGTACTCGGTACTCAGCAGGAAACCCGGCACCTCCCGCAAGGTGGCTGGGTGGACTTGCGCCATCTGCCACACCGCACCCGCCGCCGTACTCGACCACTGCCACGAACACGGCTACGTCCGGGCCCCCGTCTGCCACTCCTGCAACACACAAGAACGCCCCGACCACCTCTACAGCAACGACATCCGCGTGGCCAACCACTACACACGTCTCTTCCACACCCACACCGCCGACTGGCTCCGCCACTGGCACCGCTGCCCCGGCTGCCGCACCCGCACCACCCTGCCACTGCCCCACCTCGCCGCATGGACCGCCCACATAGCCTGCCGATCACTGCGCCCGACCCACCGCGACCCCCGCGGCTCCCGCGGGCGCAAACCCTGCGGCGCGCTGCGCGTGTCCTGGACCGGCAGCCACAATGCGCCCGGTTCCTGCCTGCTCACTGTCGCCGTCGACTTGTGCCCCTCCGGCGAGCACCGTGTGCTGGCGCAAGTCTCCTACCGCGAAGCCGCCGAGCGGTTTCGCACCTGGCTGGCCGAGACCGCCCCTGCCGTGGCGGCTGAGGCCGGACCCGACCGCCTGGACGGCCTCCCCGCCCGGTTCCGGCCAGTCATCGTGGACACCAGCGGTGAGGGCCTGGCGCTTTTCTGAGCGAACAGCGAGAGACCCGCCACCAACGTCGACCGGGTGATGACGAGGGCCATGATGACGAAGCCGAAGGGCAGGGCTGTCAGGCGCCGACGCAGAGCGTCGTAACGGCGGCTGTATTCGGCTCGGAGGTGGTGTGCGCCGGTGGTGGTGTGGCGGAGCATCTGCCGCTGGTGAGAGGTACTCCCTGGTGGCTCTGTCCACGAGAACGGACAGCGGATGTTCAGCACTTCGGGAGGCACCTGGTTGTGTCACGCGAATCGAACTGTCCATGTGTTTCGGCAGCGCCGTGTCGGCGTCGGTTGAACCGTGACCCTCTGACGGCGGATCAAAACTGACTCACTTCGTGGCATCCATATCAACCTGATCTTGACTGGAGATCGGGAGGAGAGGGTGATCCAAGTGGAGGACTGGGCAGAGATCCGGGCATTGTCAGGTTGAGCGGAGGGCTCTTCGGCGCCGTGAGATGATCACGGTTCTCGTCGTCGGAGGGCCCTGCTCATGGACGCCATCACCCCGTCGTACAAGGGCTACCGCTTCCCTGCCGAGGTGATCGCCCACGCGGTCTGGCTCTACCATCGGTTCCCCCTCTCGTACCGCGAGGTCGAAGAGCTCCTGCTGCAGCGCGGGATCGAGGTCACCTACGAGACGGTCCGCCAGTGGTGCACGACCTTCGGCCCCGTCTACGCCGCCGGCCTGAGGAAACGCCAGATACACCCCGGGGACAAGTGGCACCTGGACGAGGTCTTCATCAAGATCCGAGGCGTGCAGAGGTACCTGTGGCGGGCCGTGGACCAGGACGGCAACGTCCTGGACATCCTGGTGCAGAACCGGCGGGACACGGCCGCGGCGAAACGGTTCTTCCGCAAGCTCATGAAGGGCGCGGGCGCGGTGCCCCGGGTGGTGGTCACCGACAAGCTCGCCTCCTACGGGACCGCGCATCGCGAGGTGATGCCCTCGGTGGAACATCGCGCGCACAAGGGATTGAACAACCGGGCGGAGAACTCCCATCAGCCGACAAGGCAACGCGAACGCGCGATGAAGGGCTTCCGCTCCGTCGGTGGGGCGCAGCGCTTCCTGGCCTCGTTCAGTCGGATCTCCCCGCACTTCCGCCCTGGCCGCCACCTGATGTTCGCCCCCGAGTACCGCACCGCCATGAAGGACCGCTTCACCATCTGGAACGAGATCACTGCCACCACCGGACACCCCGTCCCGATGGCCTGAACCACACCCCGAACCGGGCAGAGGGGCCCGGAACGGCCTCGGCATGCCAAGAGCCGGAAGCCTCTCGCTCAACCTGACAATGCCTTCTGCGCGGACTTCTTCACCACCTACAACGAGCACCATCGGCACAGCGGCATAGGGCTGATGACCCCCGCCATGGTCCACACCGGCCAGGCGGAAGAGATCCACGCCCAGCGCGCCGACGTTCTCCGGGCCGCACACTCAGCACACGCCGACCGGTTCCGACGAGGCACCCCCAAGCCACCCAGCCTTCCGGAGCCCTCCTGGATCAACAAGCCGGCCCAGCAGACCGGCGAGACAGAAATCGCAGCAAGCTAAAAACATCAACAAACCGACTCAAACAGGTTGACGGGTTCCGAGCTCTGCCGACGGGGAAGTCGGCGACGTCCCCGATATCGTGCCACCCCGGCTTCACCAACTCCGGCACCACCTAGGCGTGATTGGCGCCAGAAGCCTGCCGGTAGGCCAGGTGACCGCCGATCGCCCCGCCGAGACCGACGACCGCCAGGCCGGCGAACCTGAGCGCCTTTCCCAGGGCGGTGCGCCCCCGTACCCGAGCAGTGATAGATCCCGCGTACAGCCCCACTCCCGTGTCGTTCGCCGCCGCGTGCACCAGCCCCATCCGCATCTGCCGGTGCTGCAGCTCCGCCCAGTCGGCCCAGCCCGCCGCGGCCGCCGGAACGGCGGCAGCAAGCCCGACGCCGATCAACGTGCTCGCTGCCCGTCGCTGTCCCGGGAGCAGGTCGAGCACGGCCGCCGAGAACCAGGTGCCGATCGGCACCTGCACCATCAGCGGATGAACGGGATGGCCCAGCCAGCGGCCGTGCAGCACGTCCCTCGCACGGCCAAGGGGAACCGCTCGAACCGTGCTGCGGACGTGCTCGACGAGGCCGTCCAGGGCGGCAGCGCGCTCCAGCCGGTCCATACCCTGGATGATCCTGCCGGGGCCCGACGCCGACGGCAGTACGCGTGTCAGCGCCCGCCGCACAGCTCCAGCAGCAGGGACACGGTCGTCGAAATCCGGCGATTCAGTCATGAACAACAGGTAACCGTGCCCTGCGTTCCGCAGCTGATGGCGGGTTCTGGACACGGTTGACGGTGTTGTCGCAGGTCACGTGGTTTCGGCCTGGTGGAACGGCCAGAATCACCTAGTAACACGTTTCATGTGACTAACCTGCGTTGACCTGCGGTGATGCTGCTAGGGTCTGGAACCATGTACGTACGGGCGACGACGAGAAAGAACAAGGACGGCTCGTCCGTGCGCTATCTGCAGCTGGCGCACAACGAGTGGGACGCCGCCACGGGCACCTCACGCCCGCAGGTCCTGCACAGCTTCGGCCGTGAGGACCGCCTGGACCGCCCGGCCATCGAACGGCTGGTCGCCTCGCTGACCAAGCTCCTCGACCCGGCCGCGGCCCTGCGTGCCACCTCCGGCTCGGAGCTGACGTTCCTGGCCTCCCGCCCGATGGGCGGCGCCCATGCCCTGGACGGCCTGTGGCACCGGATCGGGATCGACACCGTGATGAAGAAGCTTCTCAAGGGACGCCGCCTGGACCCGGCCGCCGAGCGGGTGCTGTTCGCGCTGGTCGCCAACCGTGCCCTGGCCCCCAGCTCGAAGCTCGCCGCGACCCGCTGGATCGAACACGACAGCCACATCCCCGGCCTGGCCGCCACCAGCGAGGACGCCTGCTACCGGGCGATGGACTGGCTGTTGACCATCGAGGACCAGCTCGCCGAGGAGGTCTACTGGGCCGTCGCCGACCTCCTCAACCTCGAAGTCGACCTGCTGTTCTTCGACACCACCAGCACCTACTTCGAGACCGGCGAGGCGGACATCCCCGCCGCCCGCGACGAACACGGCCGCCGCCTGGACGCACCGCCCGAACCGGATCCGCAGCCCGACAGCCAAGACGGCGACGGCGACGGCGAGGAGAACGTGAAGTCGTTCCGCGCGTACGGCAAGAGCAAGGACCACCGCCCGGACCTGCCACAGGTCGTCATCGGCATGGCGGTCACCCGCACCGGCATCCCGATCCGCGTCTGGTCCTGGCCGGGGAACACCGGCGACCAGTCGCTGATCCGCCAGGTCCGCGAGGATCTGCGGGAGTGGAAGCTGACCCGGGTGGTGTGGGTGGCCGACCGCGGCTTCGCCTCCGAGAAGAACCGCCGCTTCCTGCAACGGGCCGGCGGCCACTACATCCTCGGCGAGAAGATCCGCTCCGGCTCACCCGCCGCCCAGGCCGCCTTGTCCCGCCAGGGCCGCTATGCACACGTCGCCGACAACATGCAGGTCAAGCAGGTCCAACTCGACGACACCGCCGACCGGTTCGTGATCTGCCACAACCCCGAACAGGCCAAACGCGACGCCGCGATCCGCGCCGACCTCCTCACCCAGCTCAACGAGACGATCGCGAACACCGACAAGCTCAGCGCGATCAAGCGCGCCGAACTGCGCGGACGGCTGTCCACCAAGCCCGGCCTCAACCGCTTCCTGCGCGTCACCCCGAAGGGGCTGCTGCGGATCGACAAGGCGGCGATCAAGGCCGAGGAGCGGCTGGACGGGAAGTTCCTCCTGCGCTGCAGCGACCCGCACCTGTCGGCCGAGGACATCGCGACTGGCTACAAGCAGTTGCTGGAAGTTGAACGCGGCTGGCGCGATATGAAAACGATCATCGATCTGCGGCCCGTCTACCACCGCAAGGAAGACCGGAT
>NZ_JBSFYR010000101.1:0-25668 GCF_053599875.1 Streptomyces sp. NPDC005151
ATTCATCACTCGGACGCGGGCTCGCAGTACACCAGCTTCCGCCTGGCCACCCACCTCGCCGTGGAAGACATCGCGGCAAGCATTGGCACCGTCGCCGCGGTCGACGACGAGACGGAGCCGATGGTCGTGAAGCTCGGCGTATGGGTCTCGAATACCCGCGCGAGGCGAGACAAGCTCACCCAGGAACAGCTGGAGGCGCTGCGGGAGCTGGGCGTCGAATGGGCGTGACACCGACCGCGGCTGGTCGTTGAACCAGACGGTCAAGCGAAGTGCACGAGAGGCCCCGGGCATCATCGCCCGGGGCCTCGTGCTGTCGGCGGCGGCTGCCCGGACATGGGCACGGGCTGCAACGCGAAGTGCAACACGGGCGCCAGGGACCCCTATCCAGGGCACCACCGCAGACATCGCACGGTGTTAGCGCGTCAAGCTGAGGGGGCGAGTCCGCTGTTGACGATGCGGGTCCAGAGAGTGTGGTGCCACTCATTGGCGTTGGGAGCTGGCTCGGTGGTCAGGACCGGGTTCGGGCCGGTCTCGATGAGGTGCAGCAGGGTCCAGGCGACGCCGTAACAGTCGTCCGGGCCGAAGCAGGCGACCAGCGCTTGGGCTTCCTCGCCGGTGACGGGCTTGGCGATGGCTTCGAGCTGCTCGACTCGCCGGTCGATCTCCTCGCCCTCGGCGTCCCAGTCGGGGAGGGGGCCGTCGGCTACGAACGCCTGCACTTCTGGTCTCATCCGCAAATGATCAACCGCTGGCGCTGGCTGGGGCATGGTGCTCTGGCGGGTCACGTGGTGGGTGGGTTGCCAGGTGAGATCGAGTGCGTCGTCGACTGCAGCGGTGCTGGGTTCCCGGAAGCCACCGCGGGCTGCGTGGCCCAGCAGCGCGGGCGTGCCGGCCTCCAGGGCTTGGGCGATGTCCTGGAGCATTGAGGTGACCGAGACCCACTGGGGGACGTCCAGGGTCCAGGTCTCGTGGTCCCAGAAAAGTACGGTGCCGTGGGTGTCACCGGGGCGCATGTCGACGATCAGTCCGTCGCCGCCGGGGCTCAGCGCGATCGGCATGAACTCCCTCTGGTAGCGGCTCTCGGGCTGGCCGTTGTCGTCGAATGAGTCGCCTTCCTGCTCTGCGACCAGGAGCCAGATCTCGTGGGTCTCCAGGGCCTCGTCCAGCGAGACCGGGGCGAACGCGTCCGGAATCCAGTAGCTCGCGGCGACGTCGGGCAGCAGCCACCAGGTCCGCAGGTCGGCGGGCAGGGGCAAGCCGAGGTCTGCCTCGAACGCGTCCAGGCGGGCGGCATCCGGCGCTGGTCTCGCCGGGCCTCGTCGGGTGTGCGCGGTGAGCCAGGTGCCGATGCGGCTCCAGGAGGTCAGGACGTCGTGATCAGCCGTTGTCATGGCGGGCAGTTTGCCTCACCGGGTGTCAACGACCGAGGCTGTGCAGCGCTCCCGGCGAGTGAAGCTACTGGTCAGGCCGCGACTTTGGTGAGCGCTGGTGCGGGAAAGGCGGTGTTCTCTTCGAACCGTTCGTGGTGCTGGAGGCAGTGGTGGAGCTGTCCGAGCAGGCGGTTGAAGAGGTGGCGTTGGGCGGCGGCGTGCCAGTCTCCGTGTTCGCGGCGGGCGCGGTAGTAGGCGCCAGCTCCGGTGAGGCAGTGAGGGCGGAGAACGCCCAGAGCTAGCCGACGTGGTTGAGGCGGTCGTTCTTGACCATGCGCCGGCCGATGTGGCTCTTCTTGCCGGAGGCAGCGGGTGACGGGTGCAGCTCCGGCGTAGGCCTTGAGGCCGCGGGCGTCGGCGAAGCGGCTGTGGTCGTCGCCGACCTCGGCCAAGACGCGGGCGGCCAGCTGCGTGCCCAGGCCCGGGAAGGACAGCAGGATCTTTGCGTCGGGATGCTGGGGGAAGAGCTCCTCGACAGCCTGGGCGAGTTCCTCGGCGGCCTGGCAGGTGGCGTCGAGCTGGCGCAGGAGGGCGAGCATCTGCTTGCCGAGGGCGTCCTCGACGAGCTGCAGCTGGTGCGCGTACTCGGCGCGGAAGACCTCGCGCAGGCGGTCAGTCTCCGTGTCGAGCTTGCGGCGCTCTCGGACTTCCTTGAAGCCCTCGATGTTCTGCCCGTCGTGCGCCCGTGCCCACTGGGTCACCCTGCACAGGCCGTGGCGGTGCCGCGGTTGCCGCGCCATCCTCGGCGCCACGCCCCGCTTCTACAGCCCAGCAGAACAGCTGATCCGATTTGGCGAAGGCGACTCACTCGCGTCAGCTCACGTCGACGAGGACATGCGGCGGCTCGCGGAGGAAGAGCAGCTTGCTGAAGACGGGGACGATGACAGCTGGTAGCACCCTGCGGCTTCCGCAGATCACCCCTGGACACACCTGAATACTGGCGAGCCTCGGCCCCACGCCCGTGGGCCATGCCCCGGCTCCAAAAGCGGGGGCTCCCGTCCCAGCACCGTCGCATACCAACGATCACCGTAAGTGCACCGGGCCCAGCGCAGATGACACGACCTGATCACCACGGTCCGCTATCTGACAGTCCTGCAGCTCAGAGGCCATACAGTGCGAGCCTGTCATGACTGCCGACCCTCGTAAAGTTCCTGGTCAACAGCTATACATGAGTTTCGGCACCCTACAGGGTCGGCGGAGGACCGAGCCGAGTCACGCAGTGAGATCATCCTCGCAACGGCCGGGCTCGGAGCACACAGGTCCCAGGCGTACAACCAAGCGCGTCCCTCACTAGTCTTGATCGTCCGCGGCGTCGCCATGCCGCCGACGATGAGGGACGAGGGAACGCATGAACCGACCCAGACGGACAACGGCCGCCACCGCAGGCGCCGTCGTGCTCGCCACCTCGGGCGGGCTGCTCGCCGCGGCCGGCCCCGCCTCCGCCGCAGTGACCTGCGCGTCACCTGTCTTCAAGCGGACGTTCTACGCGAACACCACCTTCTCCGGGACCCCCAAGGCCACGGACTGCGACTCCGTGATCGACCAGAACTGGGGCACCGGCGCACCCGGCTTCAAGGGCATGCCCGCCAACAACTTCGGCGTCCGCTGGTCCACGACCCGCGACTTCGGCTCCGGCGGACCCTTCACGTTCACCGCCTCCTCCCGCGACGGCATACGCGTCTACCTCGACGGCGTCCGCAAGGTCGACATGTGGAAGAACGTCGCCACCACCGTCTCCAAGACCGTCAACGTGACCATCCCGTCGGGCAAGCACAGTCTCCGCGTCGACTTCGTCAACTGGACCGGCGCAGCCAACGTCAAGTTCGCCTACGCCCCCCGCACTTCGGCGACGGTCGACAAGGTCAAGCCGCTCGTCCCGACGGGGACCACCGTCACCTACAGCACGGCGACCACGTCCACGAAGGTCAGCTGGGCCAAGAACAAGGAGATGGATCTCGCCGGGTACCGCGTGTACCGGCGGCTGAAGGGCGCCTCCTACCCCGCGAAGCCGATCGCGACCACGACGTCCACCTCGTACACCGACACGACCGTCCCGAAGGACGGCAACGTCTACTACTACGAGGTCCGCGCCTACGACAAGGCCGGTAATGCCTCCTCAGGCACCGCCGACCTCGGTATCACCACGCTCGACCGGACCGCTCCCGCCGCCCCGAAGGGCGTCGAGGAGAACTGGGCCATGGGCTACCCGGACAAGATCACCCTCTACTGGGACAGCAACACCGAGTCCGACCTCGCGGGCTACCGCGTGTACCGCTCGACGTCCACGCCGGTCGCCCTCACCCCCGAGAACCGGCTGACCGGCGACACGTTGTCGGGAGGCGGTTACAGCGGGCCCCTGCCGCAGACCGGCGACATCTACTACTACGTCGTCACCGCCGTCGACACGCACGGCCATGAGTCGGCGGCCTCGGGCGCGGCGATGTACTACACCCGCGACCTGACGGGCCCGGTGGACACCGCCCTCAACGCGCGGGCCTCGGAGAGCGAGGCAGGCGTCACGCTCACCTGGGACCCCTCCGAGCGGACCAGCCACGACTTCGACGGCTACGCCGTGTTCCGGTCGACCGAGCCGCGCGGTACCGCCGGCAGCACGCGTACTGAGGTGGGCCGGTGGGTCATGGGCACCACCTTCACCGACCCGGCGCCGTCGCCCGGCGCCACCTACTACTACTGGGTGGTCGCGCTGGACCACGAGGGCAACGCGGGCACTCCGTCCCAGGACGTCGTCATCACCGTCGCCGGGAACACGACGGCCCCTGCCCCGGTCACCGGACTGACCGCGGTCCCGAAGGAGAACGGCATCGCCTTGTCCTGGGACGCCGACACCTCTCCCGGCTTCGACCACTACCGCGTGCTGCGCGGGACGTTCGTCGACGGGCAGTGGACGTACCGGCCGCTGATCGACCCGTACACCCTGCGACCCCGGGAGATCGAGGCGACGACGTTCCACCACAGGGTGGCAGCCGACGGCCAGCAGGTCCGCCACGCCGTCGTCGCCGTCGACCAGTACGGCAACCAGCTCACCCCCGACACCGGCGCCCCTGCCGCCGAGGTCACCGAACTCGACCTCCGCCCCACAGCCCCGCCCGCGACTGGCGCCCCGATCCAGCTCAGCATCGACTCGAACGGCGGCATCCACTGGCTCCTCATCAACGACGAGAACACGGACGGCAGTCCGGTTACGTCCTTCACCGTCCGCCGATGGAACCGCGAGAGCGGGACCTTCGACATCCTCGGCACGGTGCTCAGAGGTGACTCCACGGGCTGGGACTGGTACGACCGCGCCCAGCCGTCCGCCACCACGGTCTACTACCGCGTCACGGCCCTCTATGCGGACGGCACCGAGTCGGGAGCGTCCGAACGCGCCGTCGTGACCAACTGAGCCTGCCAGCGTCGGCGGCGGCATCGTGGGAGGGGACCGGACACGAGCGTCCGGTCCCCTTCGCCGTGCGGCACGACGGCGCACAGCAGCGGCCGGGACGAGGTACTCGGCACCTGCAGCGACCACGACCTGGTCGTGTTTCTCGAAAGCGTTGCCGCCCCCGAGGCGGTTCTGGACGACCCGCAGTGGGTCGAATGGCGCGGCGGTCACGCCCACAAATGGGTGCGTTTCCCGTTGAGTGAGCTGCCGCGTGCTGGTCACGCGGCGACGACGAAGTCCGGCTGGTAGCGGGCGGTGTGCTGCCGTTCATGTTCAAGTCGACCGTGATATTCCCAGTACGCGTCGAAGTCGCCGTTGTCGGTCGGCAGCCAGTCCCCCCGGCCCAACGGAATGCCAGCGCCCCGGCGGTCGAGGGCTACTCGGTGGTGCGGTCGGGGTCTGGCAGCTCCGGCGGAAAGTGCCGCTCCAGGATCTCCGCCCAGCGATGCAGGACGACGATGCCGGTGGTGTCGGCCTGCGCCTGGACCAGCTCGCTCAGGGCATCGCCGAAGGGCTGTGCGGCGGTGCCGGCGGGCATCGCGGCCGCGGCCTTCCTGAGCCGCTCGTGCGCGGCAGGGAAGACGCCCCGAGCCCACGCGTCCTGCTCTCGGACCCGCTTGCTTCCCTCCTCCATGTTGATCTGCGTGATCGCCAGGGCCGGGCAGTCAGAGGTGTGCCACGTCTCGCTCATCCCGCCGCCGGTCTTCACGTACACGACGCGGGTGTTGTCGGGGCCGGGCAGGGCGAAGCAGTCGGTGCAGTCGACGCGTTCCGCCTCAGTCATCGCGGAACTCCCTTCAAGTGGAGGAAGAGCCTGCCATCCCGATCAACCGGCGACCAGGGGGTCTCCTCCGCCGCCGCAGCCCTCGGCCCCGGAACTCGAAGCAGACCTCTTTCCCTCGGCTATCGCGTGGGAAAGAGGTGTCCGCGCACCGGACCGGCTTGCCCACAAGGGGTGACCTGCAGAAATGGGCGGTGTCCGATTTGGGGGGTCCACACCTGCGGCAGTACCTCGGGTCCCCCGCTGAAAGCAACCGTCCAGCCCACTGTCCAGCCGCCCTTGGGTGCAACCCCCCAACCGGCCCGTACGGCGTCCATGCGGGCCGGGATGGGCAAGCCTCGCCGGGGGGGCTTGCGGTCGTCAGGTTGGGGTCGGGTGCGAGCCGCCCCACCCTCTGTGCCAACTGGCCGCACCAGGGCCATCATGATGCGATGTCGTCTACGCCTGCGGTCACTCCAGCTGCTCTTCGTGAAGCCATAGCCGGTGCTCTCCACGTCGTGAAGTCCTATAACCTCGCCGCAGCGTGTGAGTACCTCGGACTGGAGCCTCAGAAGCCTGACGAGGATCCGTTCAGCAGCAAGCGCATCTACGTGGGGGCACGGCTGCAGAGCAAGTCCCTGCCCGAGCTTGTGGACATTGCGCGGCGCGTGATCAGCGAGTACGGGGACGAGGACCTGCAGGCGCTGGTGGGCTCACTGGGTGCTCGGGGTGTCGACGGGGAAGTGAAGAATCTGATCTTCGCCGCAGATGGCCCCAAGCCGCAGATCGTGTTGCCGGACTCGATCAGCAACACCATCCGCATCGTGAAGAACGAGCAGTACTGTCTGGTGTACGACCTGCCGCTGGAGGAGCGCGGACTGAGCTGGGCAGACTTGGCGGCTTGGTGGGTTCGTCGGCACCCCGAGCAGGCAGGCGATCCCACTCAGGCACGTCTCTCGCTGCGGGAGCGGCTGCGTCGCTCGCTGGGTGACAACGGTGCTGAGCTCCTCGTATTCGACACCTACGTCAAGCTCGGCTTCGACCTCCCGGCGCTCATCCCTCAGGTCTACTTCCACTACGACCCGTATAGCGGTGGCAGCCGTCTTCCCCGCCAGCGGATGGACTTCCTGCTGCTGATGAATCAGCGTGCCCGGGCGGTCATCGAGGTCGACGGCGTGCAGCACTACGCTCGACAGGTCGACGAGCCATCGATGCGGAAGCCTGGCCCCGTATGGCTCGCTGATCCCGAGCAATACGCCGTGATGGTGGCGGAGGACCGCCAGCTCACCCTGCAGGGCTATGAGGTCTACCGAATCGGCCGACGCGAGCTACGCGACCCTCAAGCCGGACAAGCGCTGCTCACCGAATTCTTCACACGCCTCCTCAGCCGCCACGGCCACCTCCAGCCACGGTAGAGAAGGGACCCTCGGTCATGCGCTCCAACCGCGGCGCCCTCGATGTCGCCAGCCCTTCTCTATGGCCAGTCCCCGGGACGCAGCCCGCTCGTTCGCCGGCGCCCGGGCTGCGGGAGTGGCTCTCGTGAGCTTCACAGCCGTTCACGAGCGCGGGCGCCTCGACGCTACCCGTCAGGATCTGGGTTGCGAATGGGAGTGGGCCGCCATTCACAGGGTGCGACCACCGGTCGCACTGAAGTGTCCGGAGTGCCACCACGGCATGTACGCCAAGGTGTCTTCCTTGGGCATGCGATTCTTCGCGCACGCCCCCAAAGCCCCGCGGTGCACGTTGGCCGAGGAATCCATGGCCCATCACCTGCTCAAGCTTGAGCTCGCCCAGGCAGCCCGCGCGGCAGGCTGGATGGCCGACCTCGAAGTGAGCGGTCCCGGCGGTATCTGGCGGGCCGACGTACTCGCCTCCACCGCAGGCGGCCGCCGGGTCGCGTTGGAAGCACAGCTGGCGGGCATTACAGCGGACGACATCCGTGCCCGCACGGAACGGATGAGCGCCTACGGTGTGAGGTCCTGCTGGTTCAGCGACCGCAGCCGGATACCTTGGCTCGGCATCGTTCCCTCCGTTCGCGTCGCCCACCACGACGACGGCCTGGTCGCCGTCGAACCCCTCGCCAGGTTCAGTGGCACCCTGTGGGCTCCGGAGCCCTCCATGCCGCTGGCCAAGTTCGTTGCCCGGCTTCTCTCCTGGCGGCTCGTCTCGCGTGCCCCGCTCATGCCCCAGCACCTCCTCGCTCCGCCCGGGAGCAGATTGTGGGCCTCTCCCAAGTGCTTCCTGGCCGAAGCCAAGGAGTTCAGAGCCCGGGAGCAGCAGCAAAGAGCCGCCCAGGATGAGACAGAACGCGCCGAGCGGCGAGGATGGGCAAGGCAGGGAGCCGCCTTCGCCGAGTGGGCCGCTCGCGCCGATCCCAGCCGGGCCGCCCTGGCCCGTCACTCCGCACGGCTGCCCGGCATCGATCGCGCTATCGAACAGACAGCCGCGATGTTCCACACCTCCGTCAGCGTCGGTTGGAGTGCCGGCGACAGCCGTTACGCATCGGGCGTCCCGCTCGTCAACGAAGTCGGGACCCTGCTGGCAGTCTTCGACCCTCTCCCCCTGTCTGGTCCCTGTCCCGCCTTCCTCGTGGACGTCGGCGTTCCCCTGCTCTTTCCCGACGCTGAACGCCAGCAGCGCTTCGAGCGGTACAAAGCAACGGCCGGGCCCGGTGCGGACGGATAGACGAGGACGATGGGCAGGGGCTATGAGAGCCGTGCCTAGGTGGTCCCGTGCTGTTGCCGTGCTCCGGCCTCTCGGACCCGGGCGGGCCCGAAAAACCTGCAACGCGAGAGCGGCGGAACAGGCCGCTGGCTTTGAACGAGTCTGTTGGCCCCACGGGAACGAGTTCTCTGGCCCCAGTTGGCGATCTTCGGGACATGATCTGAACGAGTATTTTGGCCCCACCCTCGCTGCGGATCACGGATCCGATCCACGAGGGCTATGTCACGGGGCGCCGGGATGGTTCAGCGGCGGGTCAGCAAGGCAACGGTCGTGCGTCCGTGTCGCTGTCCGGAGCCACCGGATGGTCCGGAGTCAGGGAGTGGATGCGTGGTATTGGCGAGGGCAGCAGCCAGAGCAGCGACAGCGTTCCGCCGACGGCCCCGACGAGGAGGGTCACCCGGAGGCCGATGAGGGTAGCGAGGAGGCCGCCGAGGACTGCGCCCACAGGGCGTAAGCCGTAATTGATCGTGCTGAACGCGCCGGCGACTCGACTGCGCATGCCATCGGGGATCACGTCCGCCTGAAGGGAGTTGAGGTTGACGTCGAAGAGCATGACGCCGACGCCGGAGAGGAACTCGGCCAGGGCCAGGGTTCCGGCGCGAGCCCAGAGGGGGCCGCCTGCAGCAGCGGCGATGGCGATCGGTGCCGGGAACAGCACAGCGCCCACGACGATGCTGCGGCCCACGCCGAGTCTTCGCGAGATCTTCGGGGCGATCACCGCGCCAAGGAGCGCGCCGGTGGCGCCGATCCCGAACGCCATGCCGATGACACCCGCCGTCAGTCCGAGGTTCCGGCTGGCGAACAGCACGATCAGTCCACTGCCCGCGATGAAGGTGAAGAAGTTGACGGTCGCCGCGCACCCGAGGCTCGCCCGCAGCACAGGGTGACGGACGACGAACACCAGCCCCTCCCGGGCACGCTGCTGCAGGGAGGGTGCTGCTTGGGCATGGGCGGCCGGCGGTTCGTCGATCGAAACCCGACCGACCAGAACCGCAGACGCCAGGAACGTCAGGGCGTCGACGACGACGGCGACGGGAGCGGTCAGCGCCTGGACCAGAGCACCACCGATCGCCGGTCCGGCGACGTATGACGCGGAACGGCTGGCACTGAGCTTGCTGTTCGCGTCGATGTAGGACGACCGGGGCACCAGGTGGGCGAAGAACGGCGGATAGGCGGTGTTGAACAGCACCCCGGCCGCGCCCGTCAGCAAGGCCACGACATACAACTGGCCGAGCGTTACTGCCCCCATGAGATAGGCAGCTGGGAGAGAGAGCAGTACTGCGGCGCGCACCAGGTCGGCGAGAACCATCAGGCGCCGCTTGTGGACGCGGTGGTCGACCCAGGCACCGAGGACGATCGCGAGCAGGTTCGGGGTCCAGATGAGCGCGGTCAGCCACGCCACCTGATTGGCCGAGGCGTGCAGCGCCCCCACCGCGATCAGCGGCAGGGCCAGTTCAGTGATCCGGTCGCCAAACTGTGAGATCGAATTGCCGGCCCAGAAACGACGGAACCGCTGATCACGCCACAGCGATACGGGTAAGGACTGGTCTGCAGCGCTCATGACGTCCCGCCGGTCTGCTCCTCGGCACCCTCCGGCAGGGTGTAACGCAGCAGCCGGACGCCGCGGCCGTCGGCCGGACGCGCGGCCTCGTCACGCATCACGTAGGGGGCGAGAACGCGCTCGATCGCGTCCTCGATGGCGGCGAGTTCGCCGGCGGAGACGACGACGCGGGTGTTGGCCAGACCTGCAAGCCGTCGCCACGCCGGTTCGAGCTTGGGTTCGACCTCGGCAGCCCACCGGTTCGGCAGGTCTCCCGAGCGCAGGAACATCTCCCGGGACAGGACCCGCGCAGCCGACCTGCCCTCCTCGTCGCCCGGATCCGTCGGTGCTTCGAACCGGAAGCCCCGCGCCACCGCCTCCCACCTTCGCTGGCGACGGTCCGGGCCGGGCTCGGCATCGCGGACCAGCCCGAAGCCCGCCAGATGCCGCAGATGCCAGCTGGTCACCGACGGAGTTGCTCCCACATCGGGCGCGAGTTGCGTCGCCGTCGCCGGCCCGTGCCGCTGCAGGCGTTCGAGAATGGCCAGCCGCACCGGGTGCGCCAGCGCCCGCATCGCCTGCGGATCAGTGATCTCGATATCGCCCAGCCGATTGCCAGAATCCATAGCGTGAGAGTGTCCTCTCACATATTGTGAGAGTCAAGTCTCACATCTCCGGTGCTGGGCAGCCGCCGTGCGTCCCAGCGGACAAGGTGCGATCAAGCGCTGAGGGCAGCCTGCTGGCGGGCTTTGGTGTGGGCGAGGCGATAGGAGTCGCTGCCGGTTTCGATGATGTTGCCTCCGAAGGTAAGGCGGTCCACGATGGCCGCGCAGAGCCGGGGGTCGGTGAACGTCTTGGTCCACGAAGAGAAGGACTCGTTGGAGGCGATGGCCATACTGTTCTTCTCCTCGCGCTCGGTCAGAACCTGGAACAGCAGCTCGGCGCCGCGCCGGTCCAGCTCCATATAGCCCAGCTCGTCGATGCAGAGAAGATCGACCCGTCCGTAGCGGGCGATGGTCTTGGTCAGCAGCTTTTCGTCGGCAGCCTCGACGAGCTCGTTGACGAGTTTGGTGGCCAGGACGTACTTGACCCGGAAGCCGGCCATCGCGGCCTCGGTGCCCAGCGCGATCAGCAGGTGTGATTTGCCTGTGCCGCTGTCGCCGATCAGACACAGCGGCAGCCCTTTGCGGACCCAGTCGCATGAGGCCAGGGTATGGATGGCAGCGGGGTCGATGGCGGAGTTCGCGGCGAAGTCGAACGTGCGCAGTGCCTTTTCGCGGGGGAAGCCAGCGGCTTTGATCCGGCGTTCGGAGCGGCGGCGGTTGCGGTCGTCGCACTCGGCCATCAGTAGCTCGGCCAGGAACCCGCGGTAGGTCATCTGGTCGCGGGCGGCGGCGTCGGCGAGCTCGGAGAACTGCCCTCGCATGGTGGGCAGGCGCAGGTTGCGGCAGGCCGCGTCGATGGCGGCGTCGGCGGCGGGCTCGGTCAGACCGCGGGGACGGGTAGAGCTCATGGCGGGACTCCCCTAACTGGTGGGACGTTCGGCCGGAGGCCGGGTGTGACGAAGGAGCTGGTCGTAGGCGGCCACCGAGGGCAGCGGCCTGGGGTCCGGGGGCAGTGCGGCCATCCTGCGCGCGGTCAGCGACACCACCGGAGAGGCGATACGGCTCAGCGCCGTGTCCGGGCCCGGCTCGCCAGGAGTTTCGCCTTCGGCGGCCAGGCGGGCTTCCAGGGCCACCGCGTCTGCGGTCAGGGCCCCGGCCCGCAGGGCGGCGGCGATCCCGGCGACGACGTGGTCGTGGCTCATGTGCCGGTGCAGCAGCAGAACCTCGATCAGCGCACGGGTGCCGGCCGCGTCCCCGTGTGCGCGGCGGGCGTTCTCCCACCAGGCGTCGTGCACGGGGGTGAACTTCCCCGCCGCGCGGGCCTGGTCCAGTGCGGTGGCCCCGGGCAGCGCGCCGGGCTTGCGCAGCAGTCCTTCCAGGTAGTGGTCCAGGTCCAGGCGGCTCCCGCCGCGTGTGACGAGGCGCTCGTGGCGGGCGATTTCGGTGCGGCCGTCGTAGACCACCACCTCGGAGGCGTGCAGCAGGACGCGGACCTGGCGGCCGATCAGCCGTACCGGTACCGAGTAGTGGTTCTGTCGCACGGTGATTTGCGCGTAGCGGTCCACCCGCGGGGTCAGGAGCCGCCCGGTCTCGAAGTGGTCTTCGGGCAGCGGCTGGAGCAGGGGTTTTTCGATGGCGAAGTATTCGCCGACGGTGCGCGGGCGCTCGCCGATCCGGCGCTGGTCGTCCTGCCGGTCCCACTCATCGATCCGGGCGTTGAGCTCGGCCAGGGTGGTCACGTCGGGGACGGGGACCAGGCGGTTGCGACGGAACCGGCCGACTTCGCCCTCGACGCCGCCCTTCTCATGGGCGCCGTCGATTCCCGGTCGGCAGTAGAAGGCGTCCAGTCCGGCCCAGGAGCGGAACGCGGTCCAGCGGTCGGTCTCCACCCGGGCCCGGGTGAAGCCGAGCACCCGGGCCACCGCGGAGGTGAGGTTGTCGTAGCGGACCTTGCCCCAGGGCAGTCCGCCCAGTGCCTGGAAGGCGTGGATATGGCCCTCGAAGAAGGCTTCCTGCCCTTGCGAAGCCGATACGTGATGTACGGCTTTCCCGGAGAAGGAGAGCCGGAAGACGAACAGGTAGCACAGGGTGCGCACGCCATCGAGGGTGATGTAGACGTCCCCGAAGTCGACCTCGGCCTCCTCGCCGGGGCGGTGCGTCTGGGGGATGAACACGCTGGGTGGTCCGCGTCCCTCCTCCACCCAGATCTCGGGCTTGCGGCGCCTGATGTAGTCCCGTACCCGGCCGTAGGAGACGTCGTCCATGCCGTGCTCGTCCACCAGCCGGTCGAAGACCCGCTTGGCGGTGTGGCGCTGCTTGCGCGGGGCATCCAGATCAGCACGCAGAATCGCGTCGATCAGATGCTTGTAGGGGTCGATCACCGAAGGCCGCGGAGGCATCGGCTTGCGGGGCGTCGGCCACGGGGACGTCAGAGCTTCGCGTACCAGGCGCCGGTGGACCCCGTAGCGGCGCGACAGTTCGTGGATCGACAGCTTCTCGGCACGGGAGTCACGGCGGATCGCCGCGAAAAGCTCAACCTTGGTTCTCGGGCCATCCATGCGGGCCGCCTGACTGTCGGAAGCACATCGATGCTCCCACTGCAAGACCGCACCTGGGGCCACTTCTGACGAACACTCAAACTGCGATCAAGCCCCTGGGGCCCAAAGGTTCGTTCCGCTGGGGCCAGAGAAGTCGTTCATAGCCAGGCCGCGGCGGGACTTGCCCGGCTCTTGGTATCGGTCCTCTTCCGGCTCCGGCTCGGTGCACTCCATCGTCACCACAGCCACGCGGTGGAGTGCCGCACCCGGGACAGGGCGCGCGCATCGCGGCGCACGGCCGCGCTGCCGATGCGGTTCTGCCGGGACCGGGGCCGGCGCGACTGCCCGGCAAAGAAGCGGCGGCGCCCGGCCCCCTGGAGCCGCCGTCGTTGCTTACGCAGCTCCTGCTTCATCTGCGCCTGCGACTTCGACGTCCGGGGCCTCTTCCAGATCGGCTCCCAGGGCGACGGCCCGTACGCGTCGGCACGCTCCTGGGCGGCCTCCTTCACCCGGGCTGCGGCGGCCTCGATCCTCGGGTCCTCCGACGGCATGGTCATGCGACTCCTCCAGTAGGTGTGTGCCGACCCGGTGCGGGCGGGAGTGGGGGCTGCTGGGTGTGGGTCGGCGTCGATGCTGCCGGGGCCGGCTGCGGCCGGGGGCCGTGGGCGACGGCACGTTCCCGTGCGCCGTCCTGGAGCTTGGCGGCCATCTTGGCGGCGGCCTCGAACACCCGCCGGGTGTGCTCCACCGTGACGACGTCGGTCGCCTGCTCCTGGTCCTGGCCGGCCTTCCGGTCCGCACGGTCCGGCCGCAAGCGCGACGTCGGGGCGGCGGACACGGCGACGGTGTGCGGCCGGGCGCGGGAGCTCAGGCGGTCCGCGCGGCGCACTGCGTGGACCCGGGCGGTCAGGGCGCCGGCTGCGAGGCGGGCTCGCTCGTACGGGGGTGCGGACCGGTTGCGGGTCAGCGGGCGCAGCACGGCCTGGTCCTCGGTGTCTCGCGGGTACAGCGCGTGGAGGTCGGCGGTCATCATCCGGCGGCCTGCCGGGCGGGTGTAGTCGTCGATGGCCGCCTGCACGATCTGTTCGTCCAGGCCGGGCTGGTGCGGTCGGCCGCGCAGGACGTAGGAGAGGTGGCGGCGGGCTTCGGCGAGCAGGTGCCGGTGCTTGAACGCGCCGCGCATCACGTACACCACGGCGACGGTGTCGACGGCGGCCAGGGTGACGTCGACAACCGGCCGGACCCGCGCCCATACCGCCGCGGCTGCCGCACGAGCCTGCTCCGCCAGCTGGTCGACGACGCAGGCGCCAAACACCCGGATCGCCGAGGCCCGCCATCGTTCGCGCAGCTCGGACAGCGACCGCGCCACCTTGCGCTTTGGCGGGCGCGTCCGGTCGGCGGCCTGCCGGTCCAGCGCATAGCCGGCCCGCTCCCCCGGCGGGTGCCCCTGCCTCACTTGGTAGTCGGCCACGAGGGCGGGCAGGGCGTCCGCGATCTGCTGGCGGCGGGTCGACTGCCAGCTGATGAGCCGCTGGTCTATCCCGGCGATCTCCATGACCGGTCTTTTGCCGGGCGTCACCTCGCGCGGCTCCCACGCCCACCCGAGCCGGGCGGAGACCTCTTCCATGAAGGTCAGGGTGTAGAGGGTGCCGGCCGCCACGATGTTGTCGAGGATGTCGGCGGTGGACACGTTCCTGTAGGTCCGCAATTGGAATGTCCCGTTCCGCCGTGACGACCTGCATGTTCCCGCACTGTCTCGTTCGGTTGGCCCGGCATTCCGTCTCGCGATCTTGGCCCTTATGTCGTGGTGCCACCCAACGGGATCGTCTCCCAGGTGATGGTCTTCTCGACGTCGTTGGCCATCACGTCGACCAGCGCGACTGCGTCTACGCGGCGCGGCGCGTGGCTGAGGCGGACTCGGCGTACGCGTCGGTGGATCTGGTGGTAGTGGTCGAGCTCGACTTCGGCGGTGGCGTACGACTCCGTCAAGTGCAAAACACCGGTCTCGTACGTGGTGGCCGCAGCGCCGAGCATGACCTCGAAGGCCCGTGTGGCGGCGGTCCGCAGCTCGTTCAGCGGCTCATCGGGCCCGAGATCAAAAGAGAGCCCAGGGCTTGACACAAAGGGGAGCCATGAGCGGAGGCCGGTGACAGCTGCCGACGCAGCTGGCCGAGTCGACTGCGGATCAACCTCCGATACGACGGAGTGCGCGTAATCAGGCGCCCGCGTGGACGTGTGCGGCCCAAACCGACGGCAGGTTCGGATACTTCGTCCTGAGCTGCCTGATCGTGCGATGGACCGCCGCCGACGCGCACAACGCACCGGATCGATCCGCGATCAACTCGCCGTAGATCTGCTGACTGAAGGCTGGTGCCACGGCGTCGTCGACGCGCCAGATCGTGCCGACTACCTGGGAGAACCCGGCTATCTGAAAAGCCGCCAACGGGTGGATCGCCTCGTCGGACAGGCGCGCGGTGGTGCGGGCCGTGTCACAGGCCGATAGGAACGCGAACTCCGCGTTCCGCAGGCGCAGCCGGGAAAGGTCCAGCACCCGAAACGGCGCGCGGTCGTGGTCGTGCAGCGCGAGGTGGCTGTCCGAAGGGTTGTCCGGGTCGCTGTACCCGTGGCAGGCGAAGTGTGCCCAGCCACTGGCCGGCAGGGCGTCGAGAACGGCGTCACGAGTCGCGTCCGCGCCGACCAGGACCGTGGCGCCGGGTATGAGAGCGGCCAGGTGGTCGGCTTCGGCTTGTGCGCCAGGCAGGTCCGGGGCGTCCGGAGTGTGCGGCATCGCGACCACCAGCAGCCGCGGCTCGTTCCGGTCGTCGCGGCGGCCCGCGCGGGCGTGGCCCAGAGCGCGGATCGTCGGCGTCGTCGAGGAGACGACGCGGTCGAGGAGCACAGGTCCGCCGTCGCGGTGGTGGCCCGCCGCGTGCAGGGGGAGCAGGCTGAGCGACCCGACCGGGGCCCACCAGATCCTTGGCCACGGACCATCCGCAGCCGGTTCCGCCGTCAGCCCCAGTTCGCCGAGCACAGGGCCCGCGACGGTGTCCCACAGCCACTCGAGCGTGTCATGGATCGCCTGCTCGGCGGCCAGCCGCTCCTCCGTGAACGCGGCGTGCAGAGCGCGTACGCGGTGACTCACGGTCTCTTCGCTCAGCCGGTCCAGCGCGCGTGACCGGACCCCGTCCGGAGTGATGATCAGCGCGTCACACCGGTGCCGGCTGACGTTGACGTACACGATCGGGCCCTCGTGCGCCTGCGCGGTGAGGTCGGTGAGCAGCGGGGGCCGTAGGAACCGCTCCATCCCGGGCAGCGCGCGGATCCGGTCGGTCACCGCGTCGAGCTCGTCGGCGAGGGCCAGGCGGTCGCTGGTGGTGTCGGTTTCGAACTCCGCGGTGAGCGTCCGGAAGCGCTCGGCCAGCTCGGGTGCCCGCTCGTGCAGGTCGGAAAGATCGCCGCGGCTGTCGAGTGCCTGGGCGGCGAGCACGCAGCGCCCGGATTCGAGCAGGGTCACCGCGCTCACCTCGTCGCCGGCGGCCAGCGCGCACGCGGCCGCGTCGGCGGCGACCCCGGCGAACCGGCCGAGCCAGTACTGGGCGTCCTCGCGGCCCAGGCGGCGCCCGGCGAGCCGGGGCAGCAGCCGGACCGCAGCGGCGTACCCCTCGGCGGCCACGTCGAACTGCCCGGCTTCGGTGGCCAGACCACCCCAGCGGTCCGCCGCTTCCGCCCGGCTCGCCGCCGGCGATCCGGCAGACGCCGCGGCCTCCCGGTAGCAGTCGAGTGCCTCGGTCAGCGCGTCGCCGTCGCCGAGGTGCCGGAAGCCGAGCGCTAGGACGTTGGCGACGCGGGTCAGCAAACGCGCCCGGGAATAGGCGTCCTGCTCGGGCCTCCGCGCCGCACTCCGGGCCAGGCCGACCGCCTCTGCGAGGACCTGCGGATCCGGCGGCTCCCGTCGCGCGACGGCGGGGGCGACCGGGTTCGTGCACCAGTCGCCGAGCGCGGCGGCCAGATTCGCGGTGTACCCGGGCCAGTGCGGGCTGTCCTCCGGAGTCGCGGCCACGGACGCGCGACGCGCTGCGATCGCGTCCCGCAACGCGTTCCGGTCGCCGAACTTCTCGTACGCCAGCCCCAGCACACCGCCGAGATTGGCCAGCCGCACTGCCCGGTCCGGGTCGTCGTCCGCCGTCACATCCGCGGCCGCGCGGTGCGCGTCGATCGCCTCGTCGAGCACGCTCGCCTCGCCCGTCCTGGTGAACCAGTCGGACAGCATGGCGCCAAGATTGGAGAGCCGCTGTGCCTGCCCGGCGACCAGCCTCGCGCCGAGGCGGACGGACTCCCGCGCGCGGTCGACCGCCTCCGACAGCACCTGCAGCTCGCCGGTCACCCGGAACCGGTTGTGCAGCACGACGGCGAGGATCCCGAGCGAACGCGGGTGGTCGCCCTGCCCGGCGGTGGCCTCGGCGGCACGGCGAGCGACGTCGATCGCTTCTATGACGTGGGCCAGGTCTCCGGTCGCATGGAACAACGCGTTCAGGTTGACGGCGAGGTTGCCCATGAACTGGACCCGCAGCGGATGGCTCGCCGATGTGCACGCGACCGCCTCCCGCTCGATGGTGACGGCCTCCGCGAGCGCGGCGTGGTCCCCGAACGCTTCACCGCGGGTGGCCAGCGCCGCGGCGAAGTGGTCCAGCCGCACGCCGCGGCGGGGGTGCCCGGCGGGGGTCGCTGCCGCCACCGAGCGCCCGAGCTCGATCGCCCGCTCAAGCAGGGCCGAGTCCCGGGTCTGCTCGAACTCGGCGGCGTACCGGCCGCACGCTTCGGCTTCGGTGTCGGCGCGTTCCCAGCCGGGGGTCGACTTCGGGCGCTCGCCGGTGAGCGCGGCCCAGTCTCGTTCCGTGGTTGTCAGCTCGACGAGGTTCTGCGAGTGCCGCGGATCGGTGACCGGGGTGTGGGCCACCAGCGTCTGCCGGACCCGGAGCAGTTCGGCCAGATCATCCCGCGCTCCGCGAGCTCGGTAGTGCCCGTCGAGAAGGTACGCGAGGTTCTTCAACCGGTCGAGCACGTCGGACGACCCGGCCGGCGTGAGTTCCACCGCTCGCCGCGCGGCGTCGACGGCTTCCTCCATGACACCGGTCTCCCCGGTGTCATGGGACCAGTCGCGCAGGACGACGGCGAGGAAGTGCAGGCTCCTCGCGGTGAGCTCGTCATCGGGGGAGCACTCGACGGCGGTCCGCGCGTGCTCTACGGCTTCCGCCAGGGGAGCGAGGTCCTTCGTCACGGTGAACGCCGTCCGCAGCGCGACAACGAGGTTACCCAGGTAGAACGCCTTCTTTGTGGACGGTTCCTCGTCGACGGCCGTCCGGCTCCAGTCCAGCGCGTCGGCCAGGGTGTCGCGGTCCTGGTTCTGCCGGAACGCGGTGTGCAGCAGCATGCCGATGTTGTTGGCGTAGCTGGCCGAGTCCTCCGGGCTTTCGTACGCCAGGAGGTAAGCCTCCGTGACTTTGCGGACGGCTTCCTGCAGGAACTCGAAGTCGCCGGTCTGGTGGTAGCGGGTCTGCAGCAGGCCCCCGAGATTGGACAGGACCGAGCGGCGCTCGGCCACGTCCTCGGCGGCCAGCACGGCATGGCCGAGGTCGATCGCCTTCTCGACCGACGCGGGATCCGCGCTGTGCCGGGCCACGTGGAACGCCTCCCAGAACCGCTCGGCCAGGCCGTTCGCGGGCCCGCCACCCACGCGTCAGTCCTCGTTGCCGTTCGAGGTGCCGGCCGGGCCGCCGGGCGCCTCGTCCGGCTCGGCGACCGTGCGTTTCGGGGTGTAGCCGCGTTCCGCGGTCTCCTGCAGCAGCGCCGCCTCTTCGGGCGATAGCTCGGGTTCGGGTGAGAGTTCGGGTTCGTGCGCCATTATTGCTCCTCCCCCGGCACGGCCGCCGGTTCTCCGGCTTCGACAAACTCCAGCACGTCGAAGTCTTCCGCCCGCAGCCGCAGGCCCGCCGTCCCGCGCACGCGCGCGCCGAACGCCCCGTCGGCACCCATCATGCGCGCCGATTCAAGGTACAGCTCGGCCGGGTGGGGGTACGAGGAGGCGTACGACCGGTCGCCGTACCAACCGCCCGCCCAGTTGCCGTCCTTGAGCCGCACGCGCACGAAGCACGGTTCGCGGTCGCGGAACGCGTGGTCCCAGGCGCTGGGCGTGTGCAGGAACCGAGCCTTGCGCCGCTGCCGATCCACCAGTGAAACGGTGACCGCCGCCACGGCCGGCACGACGAGGAACAGCACCACGGCGACGAAGCCGACTACTCGCGGCCGTTCCACGAAGCCGTCCCAGCCGCCGCCGGTGCCCCGAGCCAGGCGAACCAGCGCCGGCCCCGCCACCACGGCGTACAGGGCGTCCAGCGCGATCGACGCGACGATCGCCCGCAGCACCCGCTCACCCAGATCACGCTCACCGGGCACCGGCCCACGGCGGCGTTCCCGGACGAACTGATAGGTGACCCCGGGCAGCACCAGAAGGACGAGCAGAGCGAGTTGCACGACGGTCGCAGGCGCCTGCACTCACTACCCCCATGTCTCACGGACTCCGTTGAATCAGGCTACTGGCTTGCGTCTCCGCGGTCGGCAGAACACCCCTTTCCGCGGCTATTGGGAGGCAGCGGCACAGCACTACGACGAGTGAACGATCAGACAGGAGTGCGTCTCACCGCATTGGCCCTTGGGCCGGACACGGGCCAACGTCAACGGGAAAGGGACAAGCGAAACGCGAACCTACAGTTCCCCCACGTCCCGTCCGGCCGCCGCGCCTTGATCGATACAACGGCGTGGTCATGGAGCAGCGGCTTCCCGGCTCTCGACTCGTAGTGCCGGAACACCGCCACGATCAGTCCGTCCTTCACCGAGGCGCGATGCTTGCCGCCGCTCCCCCAGCGGATCTGCGCGACCGACTCCTCCAACCGCGCCAGCGTCTTGTCCCGGGCGATGTCCTGGCACAGCTCCAACACCCGGCGAGTCTCGTCATCAACCAGCGCCCACACAGACTGAGCAGTTGAGGGCGCCCGGAACACCAGATCCATCGCGAGCCACGGCGACTCGATGTGCGGCCCCTTGATGTGCTCGATAGGCCGCCCCAGCACCGTCGCCCGCCGCGCCTTCACCGGATCGTCGCCCGCCTCCAAGAGCTCCGACTCGATCCGGTCGGCATCCGGGTGCCGGCCTTCCCCCAGGAGCAGTTCGGCCTGCCGCTCGGTCACCACGTCCCCGGCCACCAGGCCGACCGCAGCCAGGCCCCGACCCGTCCAGAACCCCGGCGGGACACCGGCCTCGTCCTGGGCGACGCGCAGCGGCATACCCGCAGGGCGGTGGCCGTCGCCGACCATCACGCCGTTGCAGTAGTAGGGCCACCCTCCCGGGCCGAGCTTCGCTTCGCTGATCATCCGGCCATGGAACCCCGTCCGCGACCAGCGGAAAAGCGCGATCCGGGGTGCTTCCCGCCGGGCGGGAGGCCATCACCAGATCTTCACCGTGGCGCCCGCCAGGCTGTGACGTGAGCCATCAACGTGTGCACTCTTCCGCCCATGAACATCACCAGGTACGGCTCGTCGTCGCCGCCGGTCATGCGTTCAGCTTCCAGCCACCATCGACGTTGATAGCGGCGACGGTCCCGCCTGCATCCAGGCCGGGACCGTCGCTATGTGGTGCGGGGCTCAGGACTTCGCCTGTCCAGGCAGTCCAGCGTGGCGTGCGAATGCTGCGCCGCGAACATTCGCCCCACGTCATCCGTCACGACAGCTCAGTACAGCCAACTTCTCGTCAACTAGCGTTCGTGCTCACCAGTTAGGGGTCTCGCTGGTCTGTGAATGCACTGGCCGTGCCGGGCCGGTTTGGTGGAAGGGCGTGGCGGGTGCGGGCGGCAAGGGACGGCGGGGTCCGCCACTCGGGCGGTGGAGCAGCCGGCGGGATCAGGTCCGGCAATGCCAGCCGCGACAGATCCGCCACTTTCTCCTCGGCCACTTCCCGGCCCGCTTCCTGCGCGGTGAGTGCCTTCACCGGCTCGGGCCGGCCCGAGCCGGTCCTGGGCGCCATAGCGCTCCTGCCGGGCTGCGGCCAGGTCCTTGCGCAGACGCCGGCTGCGCGCGGCCCGCGCAGTACGGACTGCGCTGATCTGTTCCGGACTGGCTTGGTCAGCGAGGGTCGCAGGGCCCAGGTAGCGGCCGGTAGCGGCGTCGAACACCTCGATGCGGTGATCGTGATGCGGCATGAACCGTACCCTGACCTGCGTACCGGCCTGGCCCGTCATCCAGGCCCCCGCATAGTCCCCCCTGCGGAATCGCACGCCGCGGGTGGAGATCACCCGGGCACGGCCGTCGTCCTCCAGGGTGAACGTCCACAACTCGTCCGCGCTGATCTCGCGCAGCGGCGTCGGATCCGCCTCCCACACCTCAAGCGGGGACCTGCCCTTCAAAGGCCCGGGGTGGTGGGAGGTGTTCCACCACGACACCCAGTCCAACAGGCGCGCGGTGAAGTCCTCGAACCCCAGCAGCACCTCGTCCTTCGGCCGCGCCCGGCGCCGGCCCGGGCGCGGCTGACGCACATAGCCGGGCAGCGCAGCAAGGAACATCGACTCCACCGCCCGGTTCAGCCCCTCCACCGTGCCCTTCAGGTGCGGGGTATAGGCGGGGAGGTCCTCAACCTTGACGTCGAGAGCGTTGAACGCGGCAGTCACCGTCCTCGACAGAAAGTCCTTGCCCCGGTCCACCCTCACCTTCTCCGGCAGCCCGCCCTGTGGGCCGAACGGCTTCGGGTGTGGCTCGTTTCGTGGGAAGCGCTGAGCTGCAAGTTCGCTGATGGGGGCTGTGGTCGGAGAGGTCTCCTTCTACCGTGGGGTGGAGGAGGCGGTGGCGATGGCGTCGTTGGTCGAGGAGTTGGAGGCGCGGGAGGCCGCGGCCCGGGTGCGGGTGGAGGATCTGGAGGCAAGGATCACGGAGCTGACGGGGCGGCTCGAGGCCGAGCGGGAGGTGTGGTCGCGGCTGAGGGTGACGCGGGAGACGGTGACCGAGGTGATCGCGGAGATTTCGGTGTCGGGTGTCGTGGACCGGCCCGGGGAGGCGATGGCTGTGGAGGATCTGGTGGCAAAGCCGGAGCCGGAGCCGGTGCGGGTAGTCGGGGCGCTTATGGTGCCGCACTGGCAGGAGGGGGTGTCGGCTCAGGTGTTGCCGGATGTGTACCGCGACATCGTCGAGATCGTCACGGACGCGACCGGGCCGATGCAGGCCAAGCAGATCGTGCCGAGGATCGGGCTGCCGGCGGTGACGGCGAAGATCGAGGGAACGCGGGGAAAGCTGAAGCGGCTGGTCGAGCGGGGCTGGCTGCGCGAGGAGCGTCCGGGCCTGTTCGCCCTGGCCCACCCGGATCCTGTCCCGAAGCGGTGAACTACCCAGACGATAAAGGCTCTTCTCTCTACCGTCGGAGGTGACAAGCCAGCGCGACGGTAGAAAGAAGAGCACGATGGAACCGTACGACGCCTTCACCGCCATCGACGTGTTCGAGGCCGCAACCAGGGCCTTCGACTGCCTGAAGGATGACCTGGCCGGGCTGGACACGGATGCGATGACGCACCACCAGCTGGAGGAACTGATCGCTCTGCGTGGGCGTGAGCTGCAGCGGCTGTTGTTCCAGGCCCGTCTCGATCTGCGGGCCCGCGTCGAGAGGGAGGAAGCGGCGGGAGTGGTCCTGGGCGCGGACGGGCGGGTGCGCCGTTACCGGGAGTCCGGACACCGGCGGGAGTTGGCCTGCGTGTTCGGCACGGTCACCGTGGAGCGATGCGCGTGGCGGGGCAAGAAGATGAGCGGTGTCCGCCCGGCCGATGCCGCGCTGTCGCTGCCGGCGGGCCGGCACAGCCACGGACTGCGCCGTCTCGCGGTGACCGAGGCGATCCGCGGCTCCTACGACCAGGCCAGGACGGCGATTGAGGACCGGTGCGGGAAGGTGCTGGGCAAACGGCAGGCCGAGCATCTGGTGGTCGCCGCGGCATGCGACATCGACGCCTTCTACCGCGGCAAGGTCCCGCTGCCCGCGACCGCGGACACCCTTGTGGTCCTCCAGGCCGACGGCAAGGGCATCCCCATGCGCCCCGAGGCATTACGGCCGGCCACGCTCAAGAACCTGCAGAAGTCCCGGCGGGCGATGCGTACCCGCCTGGCCCCGGGCGAGAAACCGAACCGCAAACGCATGGCCACCCTGGCCTGCGTCTTCGACGCCGCCCCGGCCGTGCGCCGGCCGCACGACATCATCGCCCCGCCCGACGGACGCAGCGGTGAACGAGCGCGCAGGCCGGGGCCGAAAGCGAAGGCGAAGTGGCTGACCGGCTCGGTCACCGATCCGCCTGCCACTGTGATCGCCGCCGCGTTCGACCAGGCCGAGGCCCGCGACAGGGGCCATCACCGCCCCTGGGTTGTCCTGGTTGATGGCGCCCGTCATCAACTCGACCTGATCCATGCCGAAGCCGAACGACGTCAGGTGGCGGTGCACGTCCTGATCGATTTCGTCCACGTGAGCGAGTACGTATGGGGTGCCGCGCACGCCTTCCACCCCGCTGGCACCCGCGAGGCCGAACTCTGGGTCGCCGGCCACCTCACCACCATCCTCCACGGACAGGCCGCCCGTGCTGCCGCCGAGATCACCGCACAAGCCGAGAACGCCGGCCTCGCCGGGGCGAAACGCGAAGCCACCGAGAAGTGTGTCCGCTATCTCACCGGCCACCTCGACCAGCTCCACTACGACACCGCCCTCGCGTCCGGCTGGCCGATCGCCACCGGCGCGATAGAGGGAGCATGCAGGCATCTCATCGGCGACCGACTCGATGTGACAGGCGCCCGCTGGGGCCTGGCCGGCGCCGAGGCCGTCCTCAAACTCCGCGCGGTCAAGGACAACGACGACCTCGACGCCTACCTGAACTTCCACATCGCCCGCGAGCACGAACGCCTCTATCCCACCCCCGACCAGCACAACTACCAACTCACGGCCTGACGGACGTCCTTCCCAGAACGAGAGCTACACCCAACGGCTTCTCGCGCAGCACCGCCGCGCGCAGCGCGGTCAGCACCGACTCCCGGGACGGAGACCCGGGCGTGACCGCAACACCCGTGATCGCGTTCGTCGCGCAGTCCACGAACCAGGTGATCCACGGCCGCAGGGCGGTGCCCTCTACATCAACCAGGACCGGGGCCTGAACGTGATCGGCCTCCCACACCTGGTTCCGCCACCCCCGCGGCCGGGCAAGAAACACATCGTGCCTGCGGGCCTCACGCTCACCACCCGCAAGCCCTGCCCGCTCCCCCGGCGACAGATCCCGCCGAATCGCACGATGCAGCGTCGGAATCGACGGCGGCGGTTCACCCTCGCCCCTGGCCGCGCGAGCGGTCAGCTCACGGTGGACGGCGGCAACGTTCCCCTTCCACAGCCCGAGCAGAGCCCGGACCTCGCCAGTGACCGTGAACCTCCCGTAGTACCGGGTCCGTTCCCCCGGTGCCGCGGCCGCAGCCTCGTCCCGCTCCGCGGCGGCCAGCCACCGCCACACCGCAGCCCGCTCCCGCACACCCAACGCCTCGGCCATCACCCTCACATGCCGGGTGGAGAGCTCCCCCTCCCGACGCAGCACCAGCAAACGCCGCACCGCCGGCCCCCGCAACGCCCGACCGGACACAGCCGGCAACACCGTGCCCGACCCTCCGCCCAACCCCACCAAGGTTGGTGGCTGTACTTCCTGATCCACCCCACGATCACACCAACCCCCGCCCGCCGATGGATCAGAACTCACGAAACTGAGACAGCGTCATCCCTGCTGCGATAAACACCCAGGACAGCGATCCCACACCGATCTCTCACGTCCATGACAGTGACCCCACACCCCCGAAACAGCCCCCGACCAGCATCAACACACCAAAAGGGGGCTCTCCTGCCGTATGTGTGGGTGCTCTGACCTGCCCTGATACGTGAAACACGCCGTCTCCTGTGATCCTTGAGGTGTTGAGGCTCAAGTTGGATCAAGCAGGAAAACGGCGTGTCTGTCTTCAGGATATGGAAGCGGACGCTGATGACCCAAAACATGGTGGTCGAGGGCGTCCGGATCGATGAGAACGAACAGTGTGTGATCGTGTCAGTACGGCCTGATGCCCGTCGTCGTGGCAGATGCGGACAGTGCCGCCGTCCGGCCGCCGGGTACGACGCGGGCCGGGGCAGGCGCCGGTGGCGGTGCCTGGACCACGGGGCGGTGCGGGTGTTCCTGGAGGCCGACATGCCGCGGGTACGCTGCCGGTCGCACGGCGTCGTCACGGCCGCCGTGCCCTGGGCCCGCCACGACGCCGGGCACACCCGCGCTTTCGATCAGCAGAGCGCGTGGATGGCTGCGGAGTGCTCCAAGTCCGCGACCGCGCAGTTGATGCGGACCTCGTGGCGCACGGTCGGCGGCATCGTGGCGCGTGTGGTCGCCGACCGCGACGCGGCCACCGACCGGCTCGCGGGGCTGGTCCGGATCGGGATCGATGAGATCAGCTACCGCAAGGGGCAGAAGTACATGACCGTGGTCGTGGACCACGACACCGGCCGGGTCGTATGGATGGCCGACGGGCACGGCAAGAC